>JAFLUG010000012.1 GCA_022508885.1 Oscillospiraceae bacterium
ATCATTGGGGCGTCGCCAAGCGGTAAGGCAACGGACTCTGACTCCGTCATTCGGGGGTTCAAATCCCTCTGCCCCAACCAAACAAAAAGCCTTGCGAAAGCAAGGCTTTTTTGTTTGGTCGCAAGGGCTTTCGTCTGCGTCGCTTTGCGACTTGACGAGCAACAGGAAGTTGCGTAGCGGACGCCAAAAGCGCGGCAGGACGCCGCGCATAAAAGCGTCCGCGTATGCTCCTTACTTGCGCGAATTTTTCCTTCGCCGACAGCCGTCGGCGATTTTGCTCGCAAAACCGGAAAAAATCGCGCGGGGTTGATGCACCGCATATTAGTGGTTCTTGTCGAAAAAATTTTTTATAAAGGCTGATATAAAAATGCTCTCGCTGTGTGAGGGCATTTTTTATGGTCGCAAATGGCTGTTTTTGGTGAAATCGGCTGGTTTTTATTGTCAACTATATACTATTTGAATTCGGGGCATTTAGTATAATTGCACAAAAAACTCGTTGAAAAATCGGCGGTTATTTTGTGGCAAATACCTTGACAAAAACGTATTTTTCGGGTATCATTAAAGATGAGATAGTTTTCGATATGGGATAGCTGTAACCTTTCGAAAACAATAATGAGAAGGAGGATTTTATGAAAACCAAAAGCACAAACAGGTTTGTCTCTATGCTTCTGGCGCTGATAATGCTGCTGACGTGCGTTTCGTTCAGCCCGCTTTCGTTCAGTGCTAAGGCAGCGGACGATAATGTCCATACCTTTTTGTCAAGCGAAGTGGCTACAAAACTCAGTAGCATAGCTTATGGTACTAAGGGCATGGGTAAAAGTGAAGGCGAGTCAGTCGCATGGGACGATTATTTCACACTTTGGATTAACAAGAACATGTATTTTGAAGGCTCTGGTACTCAGACGTTTGAGGACGGAGACCTCTCTAAGCCGAGACTTGCTCTCGGCGGTACAGGTAGTGTTAGTAGTAAGAAGGCGTTGCTGTCTTTTGAAACCGGCGGTGCGGCTACAATTGAAATATGGTGGCAATCAGGCGGAGCAGGTCGTCAAATGGTTTTGATGGATTCAAGCGGCGGCCAGGTTGGCGACAATAAAACTAATGAAGCAAATCTTGCTTCAGGTAGTGTGGCTCCTATTACTACATTTGAAGTTGAGGATGCCGGTACATACTATCTTGGTTCTACTGATAGCAGTAACTATATCTACAAGGTAGTAGTCACCGAAGGAAGCAATACTCCTTCCGGCGATGTATACGATTTCGACGCGGGAGAGCTTGCGACAAATACAAGCGGATATACCGAGGTAGGAACGCAAGTATCCAAGAATGGGTATTTTACATTACATTATATAAGCGGAACAAAGGTTGAAGAAAAGAGTTTCAGCGGTTTTGCCCCTGGCGACACATTCTCGTCAACAAAGCGCATCAACTTCAGCAAAGCTTCGACCTATGGCGCCGGCGGAGAATTTGTTGAATTTAAAACAACAAAAGCCGGAGAGGTAGCGGTTTACTGGCAGTCCGGCGACGTAGGTAGAACAATCCAGCTTTACTGCGTGGAAGACGGTCAGGTCGTTGACGAGACCGCGGGCGCGGCAAGCAAGGATTTCAGAACGATCTCTTACTTCAATGTTCAAGCAGGCAAGACCTATTACATAGGTAATGGCTCCAACAAGAACTATATTTTCAGAATCGTTGTTACTGAGGGATTAACTGAAATACCTCGCGACGATTGGAGCACAGTGGCGCTCCCCGAAGTGACCGCCGCTGCTCAGGACGGAAACGATATCAACGTTACTGTAACCGCTTTAGTTGACAAAATAAAAGGCGGCGATTCGGTAACCGTTACAATGACAGGCGGCGAGAAGCCGGAAGAGAAGACTTCTTCAGCTAAATCCGGCACACACTCGTTTAAGTTTACTCCCACCGCTTCGGGTACATACACCTTTACGGCTGCTCTGTCCCGTAAGGCGGATGATAACGGCACATACGAGGACAAGGTAGGTACTGTGACCAAGTCGGTCAATTTTGTACTTCCTCTCGCAAAGCCCACCATCGCCAGAGCGTTAAGCAAAGGCGAAGGCGCGGTCGAGGTAGTATGGAGCGCGGTCAAAGAAGCTGAGTCCTATACTGTAACCGCGTATGACAGCACAGGCGCTGTAGCTAAGACCGTACCCGGCATCACTAAGACAACAGCCATTGTTGACGGTCTTACTGTAAACGAGAAATATACTTTCGTTGTAACCGCGGTTCGCGGCGCTGATACATCTGACTCCGCGGCGTCCGACGAAGTACTTGTTACTCCGACCGCGCAGACCCCGTGGATCTACAACTATTTCGGTTCGCCCGGTAAGGATAAGATGTCCGATCCCAAATACTGCGGCTATACAGAAAACGCAGACGGAAGCGTTACCGTATGGTCTGAGAACGACGGCGGAAAGGTAACCAACAGCTCTTACGACGGTTACGCGCTGTATTATACTATATTCCCCAGCAACAAGAACTTTACGTTACGCGCTAAGGTTCATGTTGACGCTGTTAAGATCGGCACACAGGAAGGTTTAGGACTTATAGCCCTTGACCATATGCCTGAAAAGGGTCTTAACAATCAGTTTACAAACAAGTATCTTCTGACAGCTTCCAAGCACAACTATTACTGGAACGAGGAAGAGGAGACATTTGACGAGAATAAGCTCGGCGCAATGTACACCATGAACCTCGGCATCTGCACCTACTATAAGGGCGGCTTCACAAGCTACGCACAGACCCAGGGCGCAAGCGCATTCCCTGACGGCGTAACATCCTATCCGATGGACTCTACCGCGGTTAAGAAAAACAAGCCAGCAGGCGGCACTTATAACATAATCGGCAACAGCACCGGTTCCGGTGGTGAGCAGATCGATAATTTAACCGATTTCATGCTTGAGATCCAGAAGAACAACACCGGTTATTTCATGTCGTATTACACCAGCGACGGAACTCTCATATACACGAAGAAATTCTACGACACCAACGCGCTCAGCTATACCGATCCCGATAACGTTTATGTCGGCTTCTTCGCGGCAAGAAACGCGCGCGCGACATTCACGGTTGACAAGTATGAGATAATCGATCCCGCTGATGACGCTCCCGCAGAGGAAAGACCTACCAAGAAGATTGTTCCCAAGGTAACGATCACTTCCGGTTCTAACGCCAACTCGAGAAATTATACTCTTCTCGTTGAGGCCAACGTTGCCGGAACAGCTTATGTTACCAGAGGCGGAAAGGTAGTTGCTGAGGGAATCCAGCTCAGCGGCGATAAGGAATATGTATCTATTCCTGTTCCGGTTTTGAACGGTACGAATGTTATTACAGTTCACTTCACACCCGATCCCGATCAGGTGCTCCCTGAGTATACCGAGCTTTCTTCGACCGAAACTGTTGATAAATCGATAAACGTTAATTATACCGAGCAGTTTATCGGACGCACCAACCTGTATGTATCTCCCAAAGGCTCGTCGAGCGGCAAGGGTACAAAGGGCTCGCCTATTGATATCTACACTGCGGTTAAAGTTGCAAGACCCGGACAGACGATCATTCTCATGGAGGGTACTTACAAACTCGAAAAGCAGGTTCTTATCGATCGTGGAATGGACGGTACTTCTCTTGAGGAGCCGATCTATATGATCGTAGATCCCAGCGCCAAAACACGTCCCGTATTCGACTTCCAGAATGAAGCGGCGGGCATAAGGCTTGCCGGAAGCTACTGGTATATCCAGGGCTTTGATATTACAAAATCAACTGCACAGGGTCTTATAGTGTCCGGTAATTACAACGTTGTTGATGATGTTGAGGCCTATAGAAACTCAAACACTGGTATCGCTATCAACGCGTATAAGAATTCCGATGATCCTCGTTCATACTGGCCTCGTAACAACCTTATCCTCAACTGTGCATCACATGACAACATGGATGCCGCTATGGAAGACGCAGACGGATTTACGGCTAAGCTTACATGCGGTGCCGATAACGTATTTGACGGCTGTGTAGCGTATAACAATATCGACGACGGTTGGGATCTGTATTCAAAAGTTTCGACCGGTCCTATTGAACCTGTCACTATCAGAAACTGCGTTGCGTATAACAACGGTTTCGTTAGTGGAGGCGATGGAACAGGTGAAGGAAACGGATTTAAGATGGGCGGAGAAAACCTTTCGGTTAAGCATATGATCGAGAACTCTGTGGCCTTTGACAACAGGGGAAGCGGTTTCACCTGCAACAACGATCCTTCCATCATTATTAAAAACTGCACATCTTATAATAACAACAAGAACCTCAACCTTTCTACGAGCACGACTAACACCGATTTTGTTGTAACCGGATTCATCTCATTCAGTGATAACGGTAAGACATCGGTCGACACCCGCAACTTAAAGGGTACTCAGGTAACATCCGATGTTGAAAACAACACCAACTGGTTCTGGGACGGCTCTAAGAGCCTGAGAGGCACCGGTGCACGCAGCTTTGAAGACGCTGAGATCACGGCGGCATCGTTCGAGTCGCTTACGTTCAATGGCAGCATCGCTCGCTATGACGACGGAAAGATCAATATGGAGAAATTCCTTCAGCTTGTCGGCGCAGCAGGTCCCGGCCCGGGCGCGTATTTCGACGGCACAGATGATACCGGTACAGCATCTAAGGTCATTGAGATAGTTGCTGACGGATCAGTTTCTTCCGGAGGCGACAGCAGCGACAATGGTTCCGGCTCCGGCTCAGGTTCCGGTTCTGGTTCCGGTTCGTCCAATTCTTCAAACAATACAAATGAGCCTTCGCCTCCTACCGGCGTAGAGTTTACATTTGTAATATTCGCGGTTGTAATCTCCGCGGCTGCTGCTCTCGTTCTCTTCAAAAAGCGCAGAAGCAGCAAGTAAGCGAAAAACGCTTAAGGCAAAATAAAATTGACCGCGTCTCGTAAGAGACGCGGTTTTTTGCGCAAAATAAACGGGAGTGTATAAAACTCCCGTTGTCGGTTATTCTGTTGTGACTGATTTCGCGAGATTTCGCGGCTTGTCGGGGTCGTTTCCGCGCAGAACGCTTGTGTAATAGGAAATAAGCTGAAGCGCGCATACTGTCGGCAGCGGCAAAAGCATATCGGGCAGGAGCGTGTTGACGTCAAAGCGCAGATCGACGGTGTTTTCGGAAAACTCGGTCTCCTTTCGGCAAAGCGCGATTATAAAGGCGCCTCGCGCCTTCACCTCTTCCATATTGCTGATAGTCTTTGCTATAATATGAGACTGTGTCGCTACGGTAATAACGGGGATATTGTCCTCGATAAGCGAGATAGTGCCGTGCTTAAGCTCTCCCGCGGCATAAGCCTCGCTGTGAATATAGGTTATTTCCTTTAGCTTGAGCGAGCCTTCAAGAGACAGGGCATAGTCAAACCCTCGCCCGATAAAAAACAGTTTTTCAACATTAACAAGCCTTGAAGCGATAAACTGACACTCGCTGCTTCTTTCAATAACGTCCGATATAGCCTTTGGAGCAAGCTCTATTTCACTCGTAAGCTTTTTAAGCTCGTCAAGGGAGATTTTCCCTCTCACATACGCGAATCTGAACGCAAGCAGATACATAACCGTAATCTGAACCATGTACGCCTTTGTACTCGCAACGGCAATTTCCGGACCCGCAAGCGTATGAATGCACATATCCGCCGCACGCGCTATCGCTGAGTATTTGACGTTTACGACCGCGAGAGTTTTAGCTCCTCTTTCCTTCGCAAGCTCAAGTCCCGCCTTTGTGTCGGCGGTCTCGCCGCTCTGCGAGATAAGAATGACCAGATCGCCCTCTCCGACTATCGGTTCCATATATCGAAACTCGCTCGCGACTTCGACGGTTACGGGAACCCGCGCGAGTTTTTCGATAGCGTATCTCGCTACAATTCCCGCGTGCATCGCAGTTCCGCAGGCGACGATGAAAACACGGCTGACGTCCTTTAAAAGCTCGTCGGAAATCCCGCACGGCGAAAAATCCGGAACACCGTCCTTTACAATATCGTCAAGCGTTTTCTTTACAACATCGGGCTGTTCATGAATTTCTTTCAGCATAAAATGCGGAAAGCCGCATTTCTGCGCCTGCTCGACGTCCCATTCGGCAAGCTGCGTTTCTTTGCTGACAGGCATTCCGTGGGCGTCAAAATAGCTTGCTCCGCTTTCACGCATACAAACTATCTCGCTGTCCTCAAGCAGAACATATTTCTTTGTGTATTTCAAAAAAGCGGGAATGTCGCTGGCAATGAAATATTCGCCCTCGCCCTCGCCGACAATAAGCGGGCTTTGCTTTCTTACGGCGTATACCCTGTCGGGAAAGTCCTTAAAAAGAATTCCCAGCGCAAAGCTTCCCTTAAGTTCTTTCATTGTTTCGGTTATCGCCTTGAGGGGATTGCGCTCGGAATAGTAGTAATCAAGCAGACACGCCGCAACCTCGCTGTCAGTCTGGCTTACAAACGTATAGCCCTGTTCGCTGAGAAAAGTTTTTAACTCGTTGTAGTTTTCAATTATACCGTTATGTACTATCGTGACCCTGCCGTTTGAGTGCGGATGGGAGTTTACGTCGGACGGCTCGCCGTGCGTTGCCCAGCGGGTGTGTCCTATTCCGCAAATACCGTTCGGACTGCCCTCTTTTTCGAGCTTTTCGCGCATACATGAAAGCTTTCCGCGTGTCTTAACGGTTTTAATAGTTCCATTTTCAAACACGGCTATACCCGCGCTGTCATAGCCTCTGTATTCAAGCTTTTCGAGCCCCTCCATGAGAACCTCGGTGCAGCTGCGCCTGCCCAGATATCCGACAATTCCGCACACAGTATATTTCCCCCTTGCGTATAATATATTCTATTCTATTCTCACAGATTTAATTATATCACGAAAGACGGTAAAAGTCAATAACCGCAACATCATGAATATGCTATACCAAAAATCAAAGCGCCGATAATTTTTATCGGCGCTTAAAAGCTTATTTAACCGTTTCCTGCATGGCTTCCATTTCTTCCAATACTTCAAGCTCCACGTCCTTTGCGTGTTCCGCCTGAATTTCGGGATCGAATGAAAGCACAGGCTCTACGTTCTTATGCTTTATGCGGCGGTCGATATAGTTCTTTGTTATTTTCATGACCACCGGCAGCAGCGCAATAACGCCGATGAGGTTGGGGATCATCATAAGTCCGTTGAAGGTGTCCGAGATATCCCACGCAAGGGACGAAGTCATGACTGCGCCGGAAATTATCATAAGCACAAAGAAGACCTTATAGCCCTTTGCCGCTTTGAGTCCGAACAGATATTCAAACGACTTCGAGCCGTAATGCGACCATCCTACGACAGTAGTAAACGCAAACAGCAGCAGCGCGATGGAAATAAATATGCTTCCGAACTGTCCGAATACGTTCGCGAAAGAGTCCGCGACAAGCGTCGCGTCGTCTGTACCCTCGGCGACCGCGCCCGTAGCAAGGTCGATATTGCCGCTTGACATAACCACCAGCGCCGTCATAGTACATACTACGATAGTATCCGCGAATACCTCGAAAATGCCCCACATACCCTGCTTTACAGGCTCTCTTACGTTAGACGCCGAGTGTACCATGACCGACGAGCCAAGACCCGCCTCGTTTGAAAAAACGCCGCGCTTAAAGCCTTGTATAATTGTTTTCATCGCGATGCCAACGCCTCCGCCGACTACCGCGGGAGCAGTAAACGCAAACTTAAAGATCGCCGCAAACATATCGCCGATCAAAGTTATATGTACGCAGATAATTACAAGACAGCCCAGAACGTACGCTATCGCCATAAACGGAATTACCTTTTCCGCAAACGAGGCTATTCTGCTGAGTCCGCCGAGAATGATAAGTCCGGCTAAGATCATCAGTACAACTCCGACAATGATCGACGTCCATTTTACATCGCCGAAAGCATAGCCCAAGTCAAGATTGCTGAGGATAGCGGAGTCAAGGTTTATGACGATCTTATTTATCTGACCCATGTTTCCGATTCCAAACGACGCCAGAACCGCGAAAACCGCAAACATCACAGCTAAGACCTTGCCGATATACTTACAGCCCTTATAGCCGCCCAGACCGTCGCGGAGGTAGTACATCGCGCCTCCGCTCCATTCGCCCTCTTTATTCTTGCGGCGGTAGTATATTCCGAGAATGTTTTCCGAAAAGTTTGTCATCATTCCGAAAAAAGCGGCTATCCACATCCAGAAAACCGCGCCCGGTCCGCCTACGCATATTGCCGAAGAAACACCCGCGATGTTTCCTGTGCCGATGGTAGCGGCAAGAGCCGTACAAAGCGCCTGAAACTGTGAAACAGAACCGCGTCCGTCCTCGTTTTTGCGCACCTTGCTCTTTTTGGAAAACATTCCGCCGATCGTTTTCATCCACCATTCTTTGATGTGCGTGACCTGAAAGAACTTAGTGCATACCGTAAGAATGACGCCGGCGCCGATAAGCAGGATGAGTCCTAAATTTGTCCAGACAAAGTCGTTTATAACGCCGTTTATTTCGGCAATTTTTTCTGCAATGTCCATTTGTCAGTTCCTTTCATTTTAGTACAATAAAGATTATATCACAATTATGCCGAATTGTCAACCCGACCGTTTTTGGGAATAATTACGAATTACGCTTTGAATAATACGCGAGTACAAGCTCGGTGACTCTGTTGTAGCTTCTTACTCCGTCCTCAACTCCCTGAATGGTGATAAAGGCGTCGTTCGCGGAATGAGAAACCTCGTTTACCGTTCCCACTATCTCGTCGACGACCGTGCCTGTTCCGTGGGAGGAGTGGTCGTAGATATATCTGCTGTTAGCGGAGAGATCCGCCCGCATTCTGTCGTTGAGCAGACTGTTTGCCTCGACCCACATCTCATAGTCAAGCTCGTTTGAGCAGTAAGTAAACGCCAGCATATATCCTGAATATCTATACTCGGGATAGTCGCTGTTTATGCACGACAAAAACGCGAGGAAATTGCATTCGTTCTCAAACGCGATCCCGCGTGAATGAGCGCTTTCGTGAGCCGCCGTAACGGGAATAAGATAATCCGGCTGCGCGATATTTACGTTGCATTCCGCGAAAAACGGAAAGTACATTCCCGTGATATGCGTGTAAGACCATGCGTCGGACAGCATAACGGGCTTTTGCTTATTGACGGATGTCCACAAAAACGGATATTTTCCCACAAGCTTATCATAGCCGTTTCCCGCGCGCTTAAGCTCATTGGCGTAGCTTTCGGAGAGCTTTGTGGAGCCGTCGGCGTTTTGGTCAAGGTTTTCCGAGGCGGCTTTTGCTTCGTTTGCGAGAGTCTTGCATACTTCAAGAAGAAACTCGGCGCTTTTGGGGGAGGTGTCGAGGTCCATTGTCTTTTCAAGCGGCAGTCGGTAATAATTCGCACCGTGACAGATCATATACATCAGACACGCAAAAGAGAGAAAACCGCAGAAAGTTTTTCCTGCCTTTAAGAGGATTTTCCTCTTTTCGGCCTTGTCTTCGCGTTTTCTTACTTTTCTGACAAGAAGAAACACAATAAGTCCCACAAGCGGCACAGCGAGGATGACCAAAAGCTCCGTAAGAGAAAAGAAGAAAAAGCTTGTTATAAATCCGACCGGTACGGTAACCGCCTTGAACAGTCCGCGTGAAAATACATATTCCGTGACCTCGGGCATAAGCGGAAGCAGCAAAAACATAAGCGCCGCCGCGATAAAAGGAATAAAAACCCAGAATTTACGGATAATAACCGACAGTCTTTTCATTTAAACTCACCCTTGTCAATTTTAACATATTCACAGAAAAAATTCAAGAATGTTTGAAAATATTCGGCAGTTTGCAAAATTTCACATAAAATTCTCAGAAAAAAGTATTCCATTTTGGGAGAGAATATGTTATAATAATCATAGCTGTAAGTTTAATAAGCTCTCAGACAGATATACGGCACAGAGTTATGAGGTAGATTTTATGAGTAAAAAAATTCGCTATATCAAGATAAAAGAAGAAAAGATTCCGCAAAAAAGCTCAAAAAGAAAACAAAAGGTCCTTAAAAACGTCGGAAACGCTCTGACTATCGTCGGAACGACCATTTCATCTATGCTGCTTATCCTCGTAATTATGGTGTGCATTGTGGTCACTGTCGTAACGGTGTACATTCTCGACTTTGCCGACAACGGCTTTGACGCCAACCTTAAAGAATCGGAAATGGAGTTTGTAAGCTTTATTTACGCATATGACAAGGACGAGCAGGAGGTTGAGGTAAGACGAATTACCGCTGGAGACAACCGTATCTGGAAGGATTACGAGGAGATCTCCACGAACGTTATAAACGCCATTATCGCGACGGAGGACAAGCGCTTCTGGGAGCATAAGGGCGTGGACTGGAGCAGAACAGTGTACGCGCTTTCCGCGGACGTGCTTAATCTCACGGGAAAAGGACAGGGCGGTTCGACTGTGACCCAACAGCTTATAAAGAACATCACAGGCGACGACGGCGTTTCGTGGGAGCGAAAGCTGCGCGAAATTTTCAGAGCGCTTTCGCTTGAGGAAAAATACACAAAGATCGACATTCTGGAGAGCTATCTCAACAGAATACCTTTCAGCGGCACGGTCTGCGGAGTGGGCGCCGCGGCGCAGTATTATTTCGGAAAGGACGTAAGCGAGCTTGATATAGCCGAGGCGGCGATATTGGCGGGAATTATCAAAAACCCCACCGAGCGTTCGCCGTACGCTAACCTCGAGAAGTGCAAGGAGCGTCAGGAAACAGCGCTTTATAACCTCTACGAGCAGGGATATATCACACTTACCGAGTATGAGGAGGCGAAGCAGGAGCAGGTCCAGTTCGCGAAGGTGGTATTCGGCGATTCTTTCGGATATATCGACCCGCGTTCGCTTGAGACGCCTATCGAAGATGAAGAAAACGATCCTGACGAGGATGATGACGGCTATGAGGCGTACAGATGGAACGAGTATGAGGTAACTCAGAACTGGTATGTTGACGCGGCTATACGTCAGGTCATAGAGGATTACGCGGATCTTAAGGGAATTACTTTTACCTCCGCCAGAAACGAGATCTACGGCGGCGGATATAAGATTTATATCAATATGGATATCGAGCTTCAGGAAAAGGTCGAGGAAGTATTTAGGAATCCGAAGATCGCCGTAAACAGTTATGATCCCAACGCGGAGGCTGAGGATCTGCTTCAGTCGGCGTGTCTTATCATGGACTATACCGGAACCGTACAGGCGCTTGTCGGAGGTCTCGGAGACAAGCCGGGAAACGACTGCTTCAACCGCGCTACAATGGCGGAGCGCGCACCTGGTTCTACGATAAAGCCTATTTCGGTTTATTCCACGGCGGTTCAGAAGAATTTTATCACATATTCAACATTCATTCCCGATAAGAAGATACCGACTCCCAAGGAGGACAATCCGAAGCAGATCTACTACTGGCCGGATAACTATAACAAAGCGGGCAATAACGGAGCGCTTATGCCGGTATGGGAAGCGGTACGTCTGTCAAGAAACACAATCGCGGTGCGCGTTACTCAGATGCTTACTCCGCAGGCTTGTTATAATCAGCTTACGCAAAACCTCGGATTTACCACTCTTCAGAAAAGCGATATCGCTTTGTCGCCGATGTCGTTCGGCGCTCTTACAAAAGGCGTTACTCTTATGGAGCTTGCCGCGGCGTATCAGATCTTCGGAAACAGAGGAGTTTACTACGAGCCGATGCTTTACAGCCGCGTTGTCGACGGCAGGGGAAATGTTATTCTTGCGCAGGATTTCTACGGCGTTCAGGCTATCGACAGTGATACGGCGTGGGTCACGAACCGAATGCTCAGAACGGTTGTTACGGACCCGACAGGCTCGGGACGTTTTACAAACTTCGGCAAGGTTGAGGTAATCGGAAAAACGGGAACCTCAAACGACGGCAAAAACAAGGTGTTTATGGGTCTTACGCCCGAGCACGTTACGGTGACATGGCTGGGTTATGACGACGGCCGCGAGATAAAGATAGATACCAGATATTGCTCGCAGATATGGCATGACGTAATGATGGTGGTCGAGGATTCTACGGTAGAAAACAAGTTTACCGCCGATTCAAACGTAATTGAAAGACAGTACTGTACGGTGACGGGTCTGCTCGCAAGTGACGACTGCGAGAAAACAAATATCGGATATTACCGCAGAAGCGGTATGCCGGGATATTGCTCGGGATATTGCTATGAAGTTGCGGAGAGCATTCTGGCGCGCTGGCAGGAGTTGGACGATGAGATGGCGCAGAAGGTACTTGCGGGAACGTGGGCGGACGATACCCCTGTAAGGTATTATTAAACGGGGGCGAAAGGATCAGCGGTCGTAATTTGCGCTGATCTGCATTTAAAAACAAATTCAAGGAAAACTCGGCCGAAAAGTGAGTTTTCCTTGAATTATTTACAAACAGTATTTTTGTTTAAAAAATAAGAGGTGTTGGATCTATGCGAAAAAAACATCTTTTGGCGGTTTTGCTTGCGGCGGCGCTTTTGGCAGGCTGCAACAGACCTTCGGACGGAAAAATTCCCGAGTTCAGTTTTTCTTCGCAAATAACCGAGAGCAGCTTTGAAAGCAGCTCACAGGATGTTTCAGATGTTTCAACCTCGGAAAGCGAAGCAAGCTTGCCCGACGAGGAAATTCCCGGGAAAATCGAGGGAGAATATAAGATAATCCTTGACCCGATAAACGAAAGAACCGTTATTTGCGACAAAAATAAGGTCATCCTTACGGGCAGGGCAAGCGGAGGTTTTGAGCCGGCATTAAGTATCCCGCACACAGAGGAGTATACTCGGAGCGGAGATAAGTTCACATATACCGCTGTGATAAAGGACGGATATACGGGATATGGAAACCTTACGGTTTTCCAAAAATGTTATGTAAGGATCTACGCAAACAAGGGCGAGGCTGTATTTGTAGAGAACGCCGAGAGCCTTGAAGGAAACCAAAAGGCGGTACAAAACGCGATAGTCCAGCCGCTCAGTCAGGTCTCGGAATATATCGCGATAAACGCCGATAAGGAAAAAATAGCTGAGGTTCTCGGAAAAATCACCGAAATAAGCAATAAGATTTGCGAGGGGCTTACAAACGATTATGATAAGCTGAGAGCGATCTCAAACTGGGTCTCGGCAAATATATACTACGATTACGCGGCGTTTGACGCGGGAGTTCCCGCGGATACGCTTACGCTTGATTATATGCTGAAGACCTCGTCGAGCGTATGCGGCGGGTATTCGAATATGACCTCCGCGCTCGCGGCGGTTCAGGGAATAAAGGTGTATAACGTTCACGGGAGCGCCGTAAACAACCACCTGACCTTCGGAGAAAGACAGCCCGAATATCACGAGTGGAACTTTGCGGTTTTAGACGGGCGGATCATCTGGGTAGACGCGGGCTGGAACAGCCATTGTGTACGTTATGCCGACAGCAGGAGATATGTCAGCGGAGAAGTGACCGCAAAATATTTCGATATAAGCGCCGAGGCTCTGTCGCAGAATCACCGGGCAAAATACGCTGAGTACCGTGATTATTTCGCGCTTTTGGAGGAATGACAATGATAACCGCGGATATGCACACACATTCATATTTTTCGGGCGACAGCGAAGAGCCGACGCGCGAAATGGTAAAGTCGGCGGTCGAAAAGGGTTTGAAAACCCTCTGTCTTACGGAGCATCATGATTTCGATTACCCCGACAATGGCTTTGAATTAAACGTCGAAGAGTATAAAACCGAGCTATTTCGCCTTAAAGACGAATTTTCCGACAAAATCGAGCTGCTGTTCGGGGTGGAGCTTGGGATAATGGGTTATCTTTCGGACAGGCTGAATGAGTTTGTAAAAGACCGCGGGTTTGATTTCATTATAGCTTCTACTCATCTTGTGGACGGAAAAGACCCGTATTATCCCGAGTATTTTGAAAATCTCGGTACCAAAAACGGCATTTTAAGATATTTTGAAAGCACGCTCGAAAACATAAGCTCATATTTCGACTTCGACGTTTATGGACACCTGGATTATGTAGTGAGATATTCGGCTGAAAAATCTTACGACCCGATAGACTATCGCGAGATAATTGACGAAATTCTCAAAAAGCTTATCTCAATGGGGAAGGGCATTGAAATAAACACGGCGGGGTTGAAAGCTCTCGGTTATGTTCACCCTCACAGGTTTGTTTTAGAGAGATACCGCGAGCTTGGCGGAGAAGTAATAACCGTAGGCTCCGACGCTCACGACAGAACGCGTGTCGCGGCGGGTTTTGACGAGGCGGAGCAAGCTCTTAAAAACGCGGGCTTTGAGTATTACGCGGTTTTCAGGGCGAGAAAGGCAAAGTTTATAAAGCTGTAAAATTGTCGGTTTCGGCAACAAAATATTTTTATTTTTAATATACAGGAGGTATTGTTATGAAGAAGAATCTCGGAGCGGTCCCCGCGGTATATCCCATGCCCGTGCTTATGGTAGCGGCATACGGCGAGGGCGAAAAGGTGAATGTTATGAACGCCGCGTGGGGAATGATATGCGGCATGGATAAGATAGCTCTGTTTATTGATGAGGAGCATAAAACAACGCAGAATCTGCTTAAACGCAGGGCGTTTACCGTAAGCATAGCGGACAAGGAGCATATGGACGTTGCGGATTTCTTTGGAATTGCGAGCGGAAACACCATGACCGACAAGTTTGAAAGAACCGGCTATAAGGCCGTAAAGAGCGGTTTTGTTGACGCGCCGATAGTCGAGGAGTTTCCCGTAGTTATGGAGTGCGAGCTTGCGGAGGTAGTAAAGACCGATAATATGTACTGCATTGTCGGGAAGATAGTAAACACCGCCGCGGAAGAGGCCGTCCTCTCCGAAAACGGAAAGGTCGACCCGTTAAAACTGAACGCGCTTATTTTCGACCAGTTCCAGAGCGGTTACTACGTTTCGGGAGAGCAGGTCGGCAAAGCATGGAACGCGGGCAAGGCGCTTATGAACAAGTGAACTGAGCGCTGACTTTAGGGGGAACAAAAAAGTTTTGAAAAGAGTCAAGGGAAACCCTTTTTAAAAGAGTTTCCCTTGTTTTTTATTCATCTGCTTCGCCGAACTGGCTCGGGTGGCGCGTGAAGAAATCGACGCGCGGCTCGAGGAATTTCAGCTTATGCGGCTTTCCGCCCGTAAAGTCGGACATCTTGTCGAATATCCTGTCCCAGCTCCAGAAGCTCTCGTCAAACTGTAAATATTCGAGCAGCATTTCCGTGCCCTTCGGAGCCATAGGGTGGAGCAAGACCGCCGCGGTCCTTATCATGTGGAACACATTGACAAGCGTCTTTTCGCGCAGCGCGTTGTCGTCGGTCTTGTCCGCGTCACCAAGCGCCTTTGCCATATACTTGCTGGCTTTTCTTATATAGCTGTCGAGAACATACGTCGCCTGATGAAACTCAAAGCGGTACATAAAGCGCTCGTAATCGAGTACAGCCTTTTCCGAGTCCGCTATGATCTGCCCGTCAACTTCGCCGACGGGCATTTCTCCGCCGAAATATTTCTGCGTTGTGTAAAAGCAGGTGCGGATAACGCGGTTGTAAACATTTGAAAGCAAGAATCCGTCCTTGACAACGGGGTCGGCGTCCTCGGGCTTTGCGGTGGGATTATACGGCTTTGGCATAAAGCTTACGCTGCGCTGGCCCAAGCCTAAGCCGAGAAAATGCATCCTGAGCTGCTCAGCGGTGTAATAGTCCAGCAGATCCGCCGCCATCGGAGGCTTTACCGCGCCCGAGCTTGAAGCCTTTTTGTCAAGGAACAAAATGTGATTGTTCGCGCACAGAATAGGAAGCTGCATTTCGCCGTCAGGAGGGTTTGCGGAGTTTTCGCCCTTCTGAAGCGCCATAAACATTCCCATTTCAGCCACGCCGTAGAAATAAATGTTATCCGCGCCGATGAACTGATAGACCTGCGCGTCCTTGCTGCACCAGAAGTCGCGCCATTCGTTCATATCGCGTCCCTGCTTTTCGAGAGCCGCTTTGGTAAACGAGATAGGCGCCCAGAGGCTCTCGGGCCATACCCATACCGTAAGCGGGTCTTCACCCTCAAGCACGGGCGCGGGCACTCCCCACTCGATGTTTCCCGTAAGCCTGAACGGAACAAGCGTTTTTCCCGTGCGGTAGCGAACGCCGTTTTGCGACAATACTCCGCACGCCTCGTTCAATTCTTCAAGCGTGTTGAATTTTATCGTAAACGAGGGCTTTTTCGGCTCTTCGATAAACTCGTGTGAGGGCATCTGCGCCTTGATTTTTTCGTAGCTTTCCAAAAGCTCGTTTTTGATGTGGATAACAGGCTCGGCCAAAAACTCGGAGATCGTGCTTGAAACAAGCTTTCTGACATTCTTCTGCTTTGATATCTGCTCGGAGTATTCTTTAAGAAGAGCGCTGTATGACGGCAAGTCGAAATACCAGTTTTCAACGTCCTTCATTACGGGCGTTTCACCCGTAAGCGTGCTTTTCGGGTCGATAAGGCTTTCGGGCATATACTGGTGTCCGAGGTCGCATTCGTCCGCATAACCTTTTTCGCTCTGACATCCGTCTACGGGGCATTTTCCGATAACCTGCCTGCCGTTTAGAAAACAGCCCGCCTTTTCGTCGAAAAACTGCTTTGTGCTTATTTTTTTCAGATGACGGTTTTCATAAAGACGGCGAATGAATTCGTCGGTATATTCGTTGTGTATCTCGGCGGTTCTTCCGAGACCAGACGCTCCGAAAATGTTGAGGCTTATCATATAGTCGTCGAGGGTCTGCTTTTGCGCCTTGTGGTTTTCCTCGACGAAATCGCGGATAGTGCCGCTAAAGCCCGTTTCCTCGCACAGCTTCCGATAGCTCTCGGCGATGGGCGAGCCGTAGCAGTCCGTTCCGGAAACGAAAATAACATTGTCCTTTCCTATCCTGTCGCGCAGAAAACGCGCGTAAACGTCCGCAAACACAAACACTCCGCCGATGTGTCCGAAGTGGAGCTTTTTGTTTCCGTATGGCATTCCGCCTGTGATTATCGCGCGCTTGGGAAACTCGGGGCGGGGAATGCTTTTTGGGTCAAATGCTTTTTTTTCTTCGCTCATAAATCACGTTGTCCTTCCAAGTAATGAAATTTACTTTACTATTCTACCACAATTCGGAAAAAAAATCAAGATACTAACACAGAGTTTTAGGGAGAACCGAGAGGTTCTCCCTAAATAACTTTTATCTCGTCCCGACTGTTGCCGAGGGAAATATACAGACTGTCGATAAACCCTCATTTGCTGTGTCAGGCGCCCCACGGCAGCCACAAAGACTAGCCGTGGCACGCCTTCCTTGCAACTGAGGGTTTCTCAACAGTCTGTTTTTTGTTCTGCACAAATTATAATTGCCTTGGCTTGTCACAGCTCTTTTTCTCTCTTTTCTTTCCAATCATTATCGGCACCGTTCGGTCGATGAGTTCATACGCGCCCGCGCATATAACGAGCGTCAGCACAGCGATGGGTATCACCCAATACAATCGCTCCCGCACGGCGTCGGATTCCATGCGCACAATGAACGAAAAAAGCTTTATCAATATTCTGTACACCGGTCCGTGAATACACAGTATCACAAGCGATATCCTGCCGATATATTGAAGAGGGCGGCATCTCCTGATTAACAGAGAAGCAAAAAACACGCCGCATATACCGACCAGTGCAGTGATAAAGTGCAAAGCTCCGAAGGTAAGCCCAAAGAAAGACAGCGCGACGCTTGCGGCAAGCAGCAGACATATCTCGGTGATTTTCAGAGCGGTATTTTGTTTTGTGTATTTTTCCGCAAGGTTAAAATCAGAAGCCAGAACTCCCGCCGCGTAAAAGAATATATGTCCGAAAACTCGGTTTATCCCGAAGGGCAGCTCGGGCATAGGAATAAATATGTAAACGATGATCATAGCTATGGCTGCCGCATACGCGAGTTTTTTCCCCCTGAGGTTAACAAGCGCGTTGAAAAGCAGGACAGTCACAAAAAAGCACGGCAAGAACCACAGATGCGAGTTAAAATCCAGGAGGTCATACTGACCGATAAGCAGCCCCAGCGCGGACTTTCCGAAGCTCATCTGCGACGGTCTGAAACGGCGTTCGAGAATCTGCCAGTAAATAAGCTCCAACACCCCGAAGGAATAATAGGGTATCAATACCGTCATCGCGCGTCGTTTAAGGTCATCCCACACCGGACGTTTGTTATACACTGCCCCCGCAGCAAAGAAAAACAGCGGAACGTGAAATGAATACAGCCATTTCAGAACGGCCTGATCATAGGTTATATGTCCGACAACAATAAAGATTATACCAAAGCCTCTCAGTATATCGAGGTATTCTATACGGCTTTTGGTTTTATGTTCATTCATTTGCAAGGCCCCCTGTATGATTCGGTATCGTAATTATAGCACAAAAGCCCCGCAATGTCAAGCAAAAGAACATCTGCACGGTCAGAAGCGGACACATATTGACAGATCCTGCTATCAGCCAAATGTTGTGGTATAGTCCTTGGCTTCTGTTTTTATTCGTTGTCCTGGAGGGCGTCGTATCCGCTTTCTCCGGTCCTTACCTTGATAACGTCCGCAACGTCGTATACAAAAATCTTGCCGTCGCCTATGCTGCCCGTGTAAAGCACCTCTTTTGCTGTTTCAACAACAGTTTCAACAGGCACCTTGCATACAACTATCTCCATTTTTATCTTCGGCAGCAGGTGAGTTTCAAGCGGAACGCCGCGGTACATTTCCGTAGAGCCCTTCTGCATTCCACAGCCCATGACGTTTGTTACCGTCATTCCCGTAATGCCGATCTTGCTCATAGCGTTTTTGAGCAGCTCAAAGCGGTCTGTCTTTGTGATTATAACGACCTTTGTCATGCTCGCGCCGCCTTCAGAGGGCACATATTTTTTGTGTACGACAGGCACTGCCTGCTCTGAAGAAGCCACCATTTCGAGAGTATCGACCTCTTTTTCCTTGCCCGAAGAGGACACCTCGATCTGCATGGAGGGTACAAAGTCCGCGTAGGACGAGGGCAGACCGTGCTCGGTAGAATCAAGTCCGACAACCTCCTCGTGACGTGAAACACGCAGACCTATCGTCTTTTTGAGGATAAGGAACGTAAGTGATATCATTGCTCCCGTCCATGCAAGTATGGATACCATACCGAGAAGCTGAATGCCGAGCTGACCGAAGCCGCCGCCGTAGAACAAGCCCGTAATGCCGTTCTGACCCTTGCCGGTTGCGAACAAGCCTACCGCGACAGTTCCCCACATACCGTTGAAGAAGTGCACCGCGACCGCGCCCACGGGGTCGTCGACCTTAAGCTTGTAATCCAAAAGCCATACGCCGAAGCAAACTAAGAAGCCTGAAACGATACCGATTATCAGCGATCCGAGAGCGTCCGTATCCGCGCACGGAGCCGTTATCGCTACCAGACCCGCAAGAGACGCGTTAAGGCACATCGAAACGTCGGGCTTTCCGTGCTTTGCCCATGTGAAGATCATCGTCGTACAGGTAGCCACCGCGGGAGCTATTGTTGTTGTAAGGAATATGTTGGCGAGGTATTCTACGCTCGAAGCCGCCGCGCCGTTAAAGCCGTACCAGCCGAACCAGAGAATGAACACGCCCAGCGCGCCAAGCGTCATAGAGTGACCGAGAATAGCTCTCGGCTTTCCCTCTTTGTCGAATTTTCCGATACGGGGCCCTACCATTGCCGCGCCAATAAGCGCCGCCATACCGCCGACCATGTGAATAGCCGTCGAGCCCGCAAAGTCAACAAATCCCATACTCGCAAGCCAGCCGCCGCCCCATACCCAGTGCGCCTCGATAGGGTAGATGACAGCGCTTAAGATACCCGAGTATATGCAGTAGGTCGAAAACTTTGTGCGTTCTGCCATAGCGCCCGAAACTATCGTAGCAGTCGTAGCGCAGAAAACGAGGTTGAATACAAATTCCGCACATCGGTCAAAGCTGTTGAAATTTGAAAGAATATCAAGCGTCGGAACTCCCACAAGCCCGAAAAGCGCGTCCTCGCCGAGCATAAGTCCGAAGCCTAAGAAGATGAAAACAACTGTGCCTATACAGAAGTCCATCAGGTTTTTCATTATGATGTTGCCGGCGTTTTTTGCTCTTGTCATACCGGTCTCGACCATTGCGAAGCCGCACTGCATAAAGAACACCAGCGCAGCTCCTATAAGGAACCATATACCGTTTCCGTCGCCGACGTTAAACATTTCGGCGTCTACTATTTCCTGGACGCTTGCTTGTGAAAGCGTCACAAAATGCTCTAACATAATTACTGCTCCTTTTAAGTTTTATGTTTGTTTAACAAAAAAGGAGCTATAAACGGAAAATCGCGCGCCTGATCTCCGTTCATAGCTCCCTTGCTACGAACATATTATACTCACAAAAAGCAGATTTGTCAATAGATTTTTGCAAGATTTTTAATTAAAACTTGCATTTTGTGTCTTTTTACAAAAATATACCACTTCAGGTGTAATTATGCTGCAAATTTTACAAAAAGTGGATTTTACTGCGCGAAATCAGGCTGAAAAATTTGTGCGAATTAGAATAATTTGAATATTTTACCGTTGTTACGAGTAATTGGAAATCATATTTTGAGAGAAATTTGCAGAAAATATTGACGTAAACTTTCAAAAAGGAGTTGAGCTTATGTCAAATCGAGCATCGGGAATTATTAAGGGAGCTGCCGCGGGGATCGCCGTAGGGGGAGCGACCTTCGCCGCCGTAAGGTTTTTTTCGGACAATCGGCGCCTTCGCCGCAAAACCGCGGCAAAAGCCGCGAAAATAATCGGCACGTTTATGGATATGATGTAAATCAGGCTGTCGATAACCCCTCATCTGTGTCGTCACCGTTACTGCGGCAGGCACAAAGCCTTGCCGCAGCAACGGTTTCTAACATCTGAGGGATTCTCAACAGCCTGTAAGGTGTATCGGAATTAACCGCCAACAAACAATTATTAACAACTGCTAAGCAAAATCAAAATATTCCTTTTCGAGGAATTCAACTTTTACATTTCCGCTGCAAGCGTCAACAAGCCTTTCTTTAAGCTCCTCGGAGAATTGCTCGCGTACATAGACCATGATTTTCACGCTGTCCTCAAATTTTTCGTCCACCGTCTTCGCGCCGCATTCCTCGAAAATTTTCGCGAGCTTTCCGTAAAGCGGATATTCTACGGAGATCTCTGCTTTGACAGCGAGCGCCATTTCCTTTATCTTGGCCGCGGAAACAGCGTCGGAGGCAGCCTTGGTGTACGCTCTCACAAGTCCGCCCGCACCGAGGAGAACTCCGCCGAAATAGCGCGTGACTACACAGCATACCCCGCTTAAACCCTCTTTTTGCAACACCTCGTAGATCGGAACGCCCGCCGTTCCCTGAGGCTCGCCGTCGTCCGAGTGACGAGCGCCGCCGTCCTTTAAAATGTACGCATAGCAATTGTGGCGGGCTTTTCTGTGCATGGCGCGAATTTCTTCGATAAAACCGACCGCCTCTTCTTCGTTTTCCACGGGCGAGAGATATCCGATAAACTCGGATTTTTTCTCCTCAAACCTTGCCTCAACGCGCCCCTCAATGGTTTTATACTCCATTTTGCTCCTTGTTTCAACTACAAAAAACACGCGCGTCAGACGACGCGCGTGAAACTGTTATAACTTTCTTTCCGGCGATTACTTTCCGAGATTATAACGCTTATTAAATCTGTCAACGCGTCCGCCGCTGTCAACGAGCTTCTGCTTGCCCGTGAAGAAAGGGTGGCACTTTGAGCAAATTTCAACTCTTATGTCCTTTTTCGTGGAACGTGTTTCAATTACGTTTCCGCAGGCGCATCTGATAGTTGTCGCTTCGTATGCGGGATGAATACCCTCTTTCATTCTTCTCACCTCACAAAATTTGCTGTACATAAACTGCAAAAGTAATTATAACACAATTCTCCCGAAAAATCAAGGGAATTTCCTAAAATATTCTTGCGTTAAATTAAACAAATTATTCTCTTAAATTCCAAGAATTTTGGTGAATTCGCCCGACAGCTCTTTCTGGATCTCAACAGCGATATCTCTCGCGGGAGCCTTGGTGGTGTAATAAACCTTTATCTTCGGCTCTGTGCCGGAGGGTCTGATGATAATGCTCGCGTCATCCTCAAGGTTATATGTGATAACGTCCGACTTGGGAAGCTTTATCTCGCTCTTTGAGCCGTCGGCTTCGACGCGTACGCTTGCCTTGTAGTCCGTTGTAGCCAGCACCTTAAGTCCGCCTATGTTGTTTATGGACGACGAGCGGAGATTCGCCATGATCTCCTTCATCTTGGTCATGCCCGCTTCGCCCTCAAAGCCAAAGTTTTCAACCTTGTTGAGGAATACGCCGTACTCGTCGTAAAGGCGCTTTCTCGCCTCTATCATCGAAATTCCCTTTGAACGGTAGAACGCCGCCATTTCGCAGATAAGCATAGAAGCCACTACCGCGTCCTTGTCGCGCACATATCCGCCCGCGAGGTAGCCGTAGCTCTCCTCAAAGCCGAATACATAGCGCTCTTCTTCGCCCGCGGCTTCAAGCAGACCTACCTGCTCGCCGATGTACTTAAAGCCCGTGAGAACTTCTCTCAGCTCCACGCCGTACTTTTTCGCGATCGCCTTTGTAATATCGGAAGTCACGATAGTCTTTACCGCCACGGGATTTTTCGGCATTCTGCCAAGCTCTAAACGCTCTCTGCACACATATTCAAGAAGAAGCGCGCCGGTCTCGTTTCCCGAAAACAGCTCGTAGCCGTCGCCGTCGGGAACGGCAATTCCCACGCGGTCGCAGTCGGGGTCGGTAGCAAGCATAAGGTCGGGCTTTTCCTTGTCGCAGAGCTTAAGTCCTACGGCAAGCGCCTCGCGTATCTCGGGATTCGGGAACGGACAGGTCGGGAAGTTTCCGTCGGGATTTTCCTGCTCGGGAACAACAACGACATTTGTAACACCTATCTCCGAAAGGATCCTTCTTACTGGCTTGTTTCCCGTACCGTTGAGCGGAGAGTAAACCACTTTAAGTCCGCTCTTTGCTACAACGTCGGTGTGGAGGCTCTGCTCCTTTACCTTTGCGATATAAGCGTCGATAACGCTGTCGTCGATATAGCTTATTGTTCCGCTGTCAACAGCCGCCTTAAAGTCTGTGGACTTAACTCCGCTGAAGGTGTCAATGTTGTTTATTTTCGCAAGAACCGCGTCCGCCGCCTCGGAGGTCATCTGACAGCCGTCAGCGCCGTAAACCTTATAGCCGTTGTACTTCGCGGGGTTGTGAGAAGCCGTTACTACGATTCCCGCGCCGCATTTAAGATGGCGGACCGCCCATGAGAGCATGGGAGTAGGCATAAGCTCTTTGTAGATATGTACCTTTATTCCGTTTGCCGCAAGGACCTCAGCCGCGCTCTCGGCAAAATATGTTGATTTGATACGGCTGTCATAGCCTATGGCTACGCTCTTTTCAATGCCGCTTGAAAGAATGTATTCCGCAAGACCTTGCGTTGCCTTTTTTACCGTATAGACGTTCATGCGGTTTGTACCCGCACCGATAACTCCGCGAAGTCCCGCTGTTCCGAATTCAAGCTCGCGGTAAAAGCGGTCGCTTATCTCCTCGGGCTTATCCTTGATCTGCTCAAGCTCGGTCTTAAGGTCGGGGTCTTCAACCGCCTTTTCAAGCCAGAGCTCGTATTCCTTCTGAATGTCCATTGATAAAAGTCCTCCTTCAAATTAGTGCATTATTTCAGACTGCCGATAAACCCTCATCTGCTTTGTCAGCCGTACCACGGCAACCAGATGGTTAGCCGTGGCACGGCAGGGGTTTGCGAGAAGCAAACTCCGTTCGCTGCATCTGAGGGCTTCTCGGCGGTCTGAAAGTGTTTTTGTTTTATAAACTATGCTGTAGAATATTCCACTAAAATTATAGCACAATTACAGAAAATTTTCAAGCGGGATTTTATATTTTTGTGAATTTTGCGGGAAAATACGGAAAACCGCTGTGCGGCAGTAAATTTTCAGCGGTTTTATACCGATATAATTTGTATAAATCGCCGAACTTTGCTTTTTAAAAAGGATTTTCGCCGTCGAAAGTTGTACTTATTTACAGACGGGTGTGAAAGGTGTGATTTCTATGCTTCCTCGCGAGAGAATCGAGCAGAACGAGCGTTATGTTTTAAGCGAATTCGCCTGCCGCTCGGATATGTCCAAAGGGCGCGCGGTATATGAAAAGCCGTGCGATCTGCGTACCGATTTTCAGCGGGACCGCGACAGGATCATCCACTGCAACGCCTTTCGCAGACTTAAACAGAAAACGCAGGTTTTTCTCGTTCCGCTCGGCGACCACTATCGCACAAGACTTACGCATACTCTCGAGGTAAGTCAGATATCGCGCACTGCCGCGAGGGCGCTTGGGTTAAACGAGGACCTCACGGAGGCTATCGCTCTCGGGCATGATTTAGGTCACACGCCGTTCGGGCATGACGGAGAGAGAACGCTTGACGCCCTTGTAGACGGCGGATTCAGGCATAACCTACAGGGCAGACGTGTGTGTGAGAAAATTGAAAAGGACGGCAGAGGACTTAATCTTACATACGAGGTTCTTGACGGAATTTGCGCGCATACGGGAGAGACCATTCCCGAAACGCGCGAGGGAAAGATAGTGCGCTACTGCGATAAGATCGCCTACATAAATCACGACATTGAGGACGCGATACGCGGCGGAGTTATCACTCAGGATATGCTGCCGGAGTTTCCGCTCAAGGTTTTGGGAAAAACAAAATCGGCGCGCATTACAAGCCTTGTCAGCAGTCTTGTAAACAACAGCGGCGCGGAGATAAAAATGGATTTTACCACGCAGAAGGCTCACGACGAGCTGCGCGAATTTATGTTTGAAAAGGTCTACCGCGCTTCCAAAACGGTTGCGGAAAAGGATAAGGCGGCGTTTATAGTAGAGCATCTGTTTAAGTATTTTCTCAGCAACAAAGACAAGCTTCCGAGGCTTTATCTTGATATTTCCGAGCGCGACGGTCTTGAAACGGCAGTCTCGGATTTTATCAGCGGTATGACGGACGAGTATGCCATTGATTATTTCACGTCCGTCTGCGTTCCGAAAAGCTGGAAGAACGGATATATAGGAAACTGAGCCGAAGCTCCGCCGGACGAGGCTTGGTCGAAGCGGGGTGTTTTAGTGGCTTTATCACCTGAATTTCAGGCGTTTTTGGACGAGCTTTGCGCAAACAGTGATATTTCCTCTGTCGCGGCAGAGCGCGGGATAAGCGTAAGGCGCTCGGGAAACAGCTATTCGTGCTGCTGCCCGTTTCACGCGGAAAAAACGCCGTCTTGTCATCTCTATACCGAGGACAACCATTTCCACTGCTTCGGCTGCGGAGCGCACGGAAACGTGATAAAATTTGTTATGCAAGCGGAAAACACGGATTTCATGAACGCCGTCGAGATACTTTCAAACCGCGCGGGAATGACAATTCCACGGGGAAACGGCAGGTCAAACGGAAAAGTAAATTTCAAGCCTAAAAGCGGATATAATAAACCCGACAATCACAGCCGTGATCAAAGTCCGGCTTATTCGGCCGGGACAAGCTCCGCCGGTCATTACGAAAAAAGCGCGGAGCCTGCGGGATATCCGACTTATGAGGAAGCACCTCCGACGGCGGAAGATTATTACGCGCAGTATGAAGACGGCGGATATTCGCGAAAAAAACGTATTTACGAAATGAATCAGGCGGCGGGGAGCTTTTTCCACAAGCAGCTTTTTTCTCCCGAGGGAAAAGCGGGGCTTGATTATTTTACACAGCGGGGGCTTTCGGTAGAGACCATAAAGAGGTTTGGTCTCGGATACGCGGCTGACGATTTTCATAAGCTCCATTATTATATGAAAAGCCTCGGATATACCGACGCGGAGCTTAAAGAAGCCGCGCTTATCTCCACCCGAAACGGAAGGGAGTTTTACGATAAATTCCGAAACCGCGTTATGTTTCCGGTGTTTGACGAGCAAAGGCGGGTCATAGCGTTCGGCGGGAGAATCCTGACCGACGAAAAGAAAGCGCCGAAGTATCTTAACTCCGATGAAACGCCCGTTTTTCAGAAACGAAAAACGCTGTTCGCGCTGAATTACGCGAAGAGGTCCAAGGCGGATCATTTCATAATCTGCGAGGGATATATGGACGTTATCGCCATGCATCAGGCCGGATTTGACAGCGCGGTAGCTTCTCTCGGAACGGCGATAACCCCCGAACAGGCACAGCTTCTTTCCAAAAGAGGGAAGAGCAAGATAGTGCTTTCCTATGATTCCGACGCCGCGGGGCAGAAGGCGACCTCAAAGGCCATCGGTCTTTTCATGCAGACGGCGGTTGAAAAGGTGAGCGTTCTGAAAATATCGGAAGCGAAGGACCCCGACGAGTTTATAAAAAAATACGGCGCGGAGCCTTTCAAAATGCTTATCGAAAATTCAACGGGCGCGGTCTCGTTTGAAATGGAGCGTCTTTCAGGCGGGCTGGATATGAATGATCCCGACGACAAGAACGTTTTTATAAGGCGCTCGGTCAGATTTATGTCCGAAATAGCAGACCCCGCGTTTCGCGAGCTATGTATCGAAAAGGCGGCGGCTCTGGGAGACGTTTCAAAAAAATCCGTCTTGGACGGAGTAAACGACCTTATTTCCCGAAAAGCTCCATACGCGAAAGCGAAAGCCTTAGCCGCCGATAACGCGGAGAATAACGGCGGATATGACGTCGGCTCAGACCGAAGCGGCAAAAGTCTGAGGGGAGAGGAAAACGCCGAGACGGCGGTTTTGTCGTATTTGTTTCATAATCCCGACGATATCCAAAAAATTGAAGAACGGCTTTCGGGCGGGCTGGTCACGGAATTCGGAGAGAAAGCGTACAGGCTTTTGCTTGAAAAGATCCGCGAAAGCAGCGGAGAATGCGAAATTTCGTGGCTGAATGAGAAATTTCCCGGGGAAATGGGCAGAATAACGGAAATTGTAAACGACACTATTTTCGCTTACAGCGAGGAATGTTTTATCGAGGCGGCGTCAAAGCTTTCGGAGATAAAGCGGAGTGTTGAAAGCGTAAATTCCTTTGCCGAGCTTGGAGATTATATACAGTATAAACAGAAAAAGGAGAGTATAGATTGATATGTCTGAAAATATGAGAGGAGAAAATCTGCTTGAAGAGCTTTTCAAGCAGGGAAAGAAAAAGGGCTTTCTCACCGCGAGGGAGATAACCGACGCTCTCGAGGAGCTTAATTTTGACGCGGGGCAGATAAACAGGATATTTGACAAGATCGCCGCAATGGATATCAAGGTAGTCGATAATTTTGACGTCGAAGCGGATTTCGACACCGACAGCATTTTCGACTACGGCGAAAGAGACCTGGATAATCCCGACGCGGATATAGTGACTGCCGACGACTCGGTAAAGCAGTATCTTAAGGAAATAGGCAGGATACCGCTTCTTTCCACCGAGGAGGAGATAGACCTTGCCGCGAGAATGGCGGCGGGCGACGAGTCCGCTAAAACGAGGCTTCAGGAGGCAAATCTGCGCCTTGTGGTGAGTATCGCGAAAAAGTATGTCCGCAGAGGAATGCAGTTTCTCGACCTTATTCAGGAGGGAAATGTCGGACTTCTCAAGGCTGTAGAAAAGTTTGACTATACAAAGGGCTTTAAGTTCTCCACATACGCAACGTGGTGGATAAGACAGGCAATAACCAGAGCGATCGCCGACCAGGCGAGAACTATCCGTATTCCCGTTCATATGGTCGAAACTATTTCGAGAGTCAAAAAGGCGGAAACTTTTTTGCTTCATGAAAACGGAAGCGAGCCTACCGAGGACGAGATCGCGGAGTATCTCGGAATGTCCACCGAAAAGGTGCGCGAGATAATCCGTCTCGCACAGGACCCCGTTTCTCTTGAAACGCCTATCGGAGAAGAAGAGGACAGCCACCTCGGAGATTTTATCCCCGACGACGACGCGCCCGCGCCTGCCGACGAGGCTTGTAACAGTATGCTCAAGCAAATGCTCGGCGACGTGCTTGATACTCTTTCCGACAGAGAAAAACGCGTTATAATCATGCGTTTCGGGCTTATCGACGGCAGAGCGAGAACTCTCGAAGAGGTCGGACAGGAATTTCAGGTAACACGCGAGCGCATAAGACAAATTGAAACAAAGGCTTTGAGAAAGCTCCGTCACCCCACACGAAGCAGAAAGCTGAGAGATTTTCTGGAATAAAAGGCTGCTTACATAACAAGAGTATAAGCGGCATATTTGGAGAGGGTGCGGTATAGAAGTATCGTATCATTCGAGCGTCTGCCTTTGGCGAAGTCCCACGCGTGAAACGTATTGCCAAAGGCGGCACGCCTTGCTGTGGGATTTTTTCACGGATATGCTTTGAAGAATAAAAAGGATAGAGTAAATGAACAATACGGAAAAAATTTTAGGCGAGCTTATTGAAAAAGCTAAGCAGACGGGAACTCTCAGTACCAAAGAGCTTTACAGTCTGATGGACGATATCGATATAGACATAGATAAGCTTAATGATTTTCTTGAACAGAACAACATAAAGCTTATTGACGACTATACTGTCGAGGAAGATCTTGAAGAGGGACTGAGCTATGACGACAGTGACAAAAACAGCGCGGTCCTTGACGATCCCGTAAAGATACATCTCAGAGAGATAGGGCGCATACCGCTTCTTTCGGCGGAGGAGGAGATAGAGCTTGCGCGTGAGATATCCGAGGGAAGCGAGGACGCGCGAAACAGGCTTATAGTTGCGAATATGCGCCTTGTCGTAAGTATCGCAAAGCACTATGTCGGACGCGGAATGCCGCTTCTGGATCTTATTCAGGAGGGTTACAGCGGACTGATAAAGGCTGTGGAAAAATTCGACTACACAAAGGGTTATAAGTTTTCCACATACGCGACGTGGTGGATAAGACAGGCTATCACAAGATCGATAGCTGACCAGGCGCGCACGATACGAATTCCGGTGCATATGGTTGAAACCATTTCCCGCGTAAAGAAAACACAGAACGCCCTGCTTCACAAAAACGGACGCGAGCCTACGACGGATGAAATTGCCGAGGAGCTGAAAATGACGCCGGAAAGAGTGAGGGAGGTCCTGAGAATTTCTCAGGAGCCTGTGTCGCTCGAGGCTCCCGTAGGAGAAGAAGAGGACAGCTTTCTGGGAGATTTTATTCCCGACGAGGACGCGCCTACTCCGGTAGATACGGCGATGAAATCCGTATTCAAGGACGAACTTAACAAGGCATTGAACACTCTCCCCGAGCGCGAGCGCGAGGTCCTGAAATTCCGTTATGGAGTTGGTTACGACCGTTCGCATACGCTCGAAGAGGTCGGAAGGCAGTTTAAGGTGACGCGAGAAAGAATACGCCAGATAGAAGCAAAGGCGCTGAGAAAGCTTCGTACACAAGGAAAAAGCAAAGGCCTGAAAGTTTTTCTGGATTAATAAATTTGCCTTGAAATTTTGCTGTGATATTCCGAATGGCTATCAAATGTAAAAAGCTGTTTATTATGCTATTTATCCATAATTTACGATAATTGTTTTTTAATTTTATAAAAATTGACTATTGAAATTAACGCCAATATGTGTTATACTAACCACTGTAAGGTAGAATATTTATTTATCAGAAAGCAGTAGTTTCAAAATATAAGGAGGATATATCATGAACAATGCAGAACTTTCCAAAAAGGTTGAGGGCTATTTAAAGGCCTCCGCTTCGAAGGCAAAGAAGTTTGAGGATCTGGTTGCGGTAACTATTTCTTTGATCTCCGAGAATAACGAGGATTTGTATGTAGAGATTAAGGACGGCAAGATCACCGTTGCTCCTTATCGTTATAATGATTTTGGCTGTGCTATCGAGGCGTCTCCCGAAAGCATCGACCGTATCTTCTCCGGTGCGGTTTCTTTCGACAAGGCTCTCGCTGACGGGCTTGTAAAGGTCGCTGACGGCGACGTTGCTAAGTTCAAGGCTCTTGAGGTCCTTGTTCCTTCGAAGAAGGCTCCTGCAAAGAAGCCCGCTGCAAAGGCTCCCGCTAAGAAGCCTGCTGCTAAGACTGCGGCAAAGGCTCCTGCCAAGGCTCCTGTTAAGACTGCTGAAACGGCTGCCGCTAAGCCCGCGGAAAAGCCCGCTGTTGCAAAGGTTGCAGTTCCTGCTCCCGCTGCAAAAACGCCGGCTGCTACTGAAGCTGCTAAAAAGCCTCCCGTAAAGAAAAAGTAATCTGCGGATTTAAAGATGTCTGAATGCTCCCGCGTTGATTTCGCGGGAGCTTGTTTCAATAGTTAACGACAAGTTTTCTCAAAAGACTTTGCGGATATAGTTTATCGGTAAAACATCAGCTTCCCAAGCTGAGGTGGTGGGTTCGACTCCCATTATCCGCTCCAGCGGCGAGGCGCCGCCTACTGTTCGTCCCGCACGTTACTGCGGGACGATTTGTTTATGCTCGAATACAATGAAATCTTTTTTATCAGGGTCAGACATATCACAATCGCCCGTTTACGGCTTTGCGAAGCCGCAAACTGGCGATTTCTTTTTGTGGATCTTTGCCTTTTGGCCTTTATTTGTACTACCGGTACACCGCCCATCGGCGGTTATTTTAATTTCCCAAGAACCTCTATGTCATCAGACTCTAACGTAATGGGAACCGAGCCTTCCTTTATCATATCGAGCATATATCTGACAACCTCCGGGTCAAACTGGCTGCCGCTGCCTTCGGTAAGTTCCTTTATTATTACGTCGCTTGGCATAGCCTTTCTGTAACAGCGGTCGCTGCTCATTGTGTCGTATGTATCGGCAACTCCGATTATGCGCGCCACGGGAGGTATATCCTCGCCCTTAAGCCCTTCGCAGTAACCGTTTCCGTCAAAGCGCTCGTGGTGATATTTCGCACCGTAGGCTATACCGTCGAGCGCGGTAAACTTTTTGAGAATATCGCCGCCGATCGTAGGGTGGGTCTGTATAATGCCGCGCTCATCTTCGGTCAGCTTGTCGGGCTTGTTGAGTATGCTGTCGGGAATGCCTATTTTGCCTATGTCATGCAGCAGGGCTATGTAATAAATATTCTCCTGCTCGGTTTCACTCTTGCCCATTCTCTTTGCAAGCTCTCTTGAATATCTCGCCACTCGCAGGGAGTGTCCGTTTGTGTATGTGTCCTTGGCGTCGATCGTTCGCGCGAAGGTCTGAAGCGCCTGTTCGATGATGCTTCTGTATTCTTTCTGGCGCTTTTGTATGCTTGCGATTTTCGCTCTCGAAATAAGCATTACGACTCCTGCGACTAATGCCGCTCCCGCAAGTGCTGTCAATATAACAAAGGCGGGATATTCATAAAGCTTTTTCTCTTTTTCAAGCGATAATTCGCATATGTTCTGGTTATCGGGATCTTCAGGATCAAATATTCTCAGTCTGAAGGTGTACTCTCCGCCTGGCAGGTTTGTGTAGCTTATACTGCCGCTTTTTTCGCCGATAAGAATCGTTTCTTCTTTATCAAAACCTTCGAGACAGTACGCTATGCCGATCTGTGTTGTATCGGTATAAGACAGCGCGGCAAAGTCGATAGTTACACGCGAGGCGCCCTTGTCAACGGAAATGGTTTTCGGATGGTTATACTGCACGCCGTCTACCGAGACCTCGCCGATGATGCCTATGGGGAGTATGTTTGAAACGCCACTGAATCCAAACACGCTTATACCGCTTCTGGTAGACATATATAATTTTCCGTCGTTATCTATCCAGTTCCATGTGTTGGCGTTGAGAGAGCCGGACAATCCGTGCTGAACGGTGTAATATCTCTTGGGCGATAACACCTCGCCTTTAAGAAGCTTTTCCTTGTCAAAGGACAAAATACCGTTGTTCTGAAGTATCCAGAGCATCCCGTCCCTGTCGTACATATCAAAAATACTGCCCGCGCCTTTTTTTATGTTGGAAAGCGTTTTAAATCCGCCGCTGTTCCAATAATACAGGCTGCTTCCGGCGCTTACGAAATATCCGCCGCCGTCACTGTCCGCGATAATGCGAAGCACCGCGCCGTCGGAAAGCCCTTCGTCAAAGCTGTGGTTTGTGACATTATCGCCGTCTATCTCATAGACTCCTCCGCCGTCGCTTCCGACAAGCAGAGTGCCGCTGTCGGTCTCGAGCAGGCAAAGCACCGTAGTTATTCCAAAACTTTCACTGCCGTAGCTGCGTACAACCTTTCCGCCGCTGATTATACTTACGCCGCCCTGTGTGCCGACCGCTATGCTTCCGTCAGAAAGCTCGGTTATCGTGCGCGCCTGTGTGTTTACAAGCCCATTGCTTTCGCTGAAGATCTGTATGCTGTTATCACTCGGGTCATAGCACGCGACGGCCGCCTCGGCGGAATTTGCCGCAACCCATATCCTGCCGCGGCTGTCCGCGGTAAAGCACCTCACGCGCACGCCGTCATAAAGCTCAGTAAGCTCGTTTGTTATTCTGTTCCAGCTATTGTCGAAAACAAACAACCCATTATCTGTCGCCGCATAACAGCGCCCGTTCCGGCTGACAACGGCGTTTATCGGCACTCCTTCAAGGTCTGCCGCGCTGTTGGGACTTCCAAAGCAGCCGAGAGTGTATTTTATCACTCCGTGGCTTGTGGAAGCAAGCCAGATATTACCCTCATAATCGACACAAGCTCCGTTTAGGGCAGTCGCTTTTTCAGCTTCTCCGAAAGTAAGGCTTGAGCCGTCCGCTTCGATAACATATAAGCCTATATTTCCGCAGACTGTTACCCGGCCGTTTTTGTCGGTACAGATGCGGTTGTGGGTAGTAACATTATCGGTAGTGAAGTATTCGGTTTTTATTTCGGCAGGGTCGAGGCTGTCGGAAGTAAACGTAAGCTTAGCGGCTGAATTGCCTGATGTTCCGAGATAAATATTTCCCTCTGTATCAGACGCTAAGCAGTAAATGTCAGTTTCCGAAAAGAAATCGTCGGAGCTGAATACGCGTTCCGCAGTGCCGTCCTTTACCACCGCGCACAATCCGCCGTTCAATGCCCCCCACACTCTGCCGCGGCTGTCAACACCGACCGAGTATACCGTTCCTCCGTTGACATACTCTCCTTTGTAGGGCACGATATCTGCTCCGTTTATCTCGCCCATACCTGAATTGGAGGCGATGTATATTTTGCCGTCCGCACCCTCCGCGAAATCGCGTATGCAAAGATAGCTGTTGTCTGACGGTGAGTTTATCGAGGTAAATTCGCCGTCCTCCATAACATATACTCCGTAGTTATTGGTGCCTATCCACAGCTTGCCCGAGGAATCTTCATAAAGTGCGCGGACGGCCGCTGAATCTATCATTTCGCTGAAATCGCGGAAGGCGCTGCCGTCATAGCGTATGAGTCCGCCATAGCTGCCTATCCATATGTATCCGTCCGAGGTCTGAATAACATCGTTGGCCTCACCTGTGGGAAGCCCGTTTCTTTCGTTATAAATCGCTGCAACATACGCATTTTCTATGTCGTACGCATATGCCGGAAAAGCGCAGGCCAGTACAACAGCGCATATGATCATAACCGCACAAATGCGTTTTATTTTCATGAGTATTCCTCCAGAATAACGTTATATACAAAAAAGACTTCGCCTGTTCGCGCACAAAGAAATAGTCCCGCATCAACGTGCGGGACGCACTGGGTGCACGCATTATGCGCTATGCGCAAAACGCTGGCATTGCCCTTGTGTCTAACTTTTACAAAAAAGATTTTCGTGATAGCCGTACAGAAAATAACGTTCCCAATGAAAGCAACGTTTTATTGGGAACCGGGTGCAGGGCTTGCCCTGCTGTCTAACTTTTACAAAAAAGATTTTTTCGACAATCTGTTTTTCTTGATGGTATTATAGCATATTTTTCAAGGCTTGTCAATACTATAATTTTGTTTCTTCTGTCAATCCCCGACAACAAACGCGTTCAGCAGCGATTCACCGATGCAGGGAGCTTCCGGGTCATGCGAGGTTTTTCCGGTGTCGAGCGTGCGGATAAACTCCATTTCCTGTTCGGTAAGCGCGAAGTCAAAGATGTCAATATTGCTCTTTATGCGCTCGGGATTTGAAGATTTCGGAAGCGTAATGAAGCCCTCCTGCACCTCAAAACGAAGAATTATCTGTCCCGCGTCCTTGCCATATTTTTGTGCAAGCTCCGTAATAACGGAGTTGTTCAGCAGCTCCGCGTTTCCATGACCAAGCGGATACCAGCACTCCAACTTAA
>JAFLUG010000120.1 GCA_022508885.1 Oscillospiraceae bacterium
AAAAAGTTTTGGAAGGGGTTCAAGGGGAAACCTTTTTCAAAAGGTTTCCCCTTGCTTTTTAATAGTCCGCAACATCAAGCCATGTCAGAAGCAGCTCTCTCTCCTCGGGACGCTTGAATTTAAGCTGAGCCGCGGCAATTATCGGGATCCACTCCTGAATGCTCTTTCTGTCCGCTCCGACCTTTTCACAGTAGATCTTAAGATACCTTTCCGCAGACTCGGTCTTATGCTTAAGACAAAATCCCACATAGGTTCTCGCGGCGTCCGCCAAAGCGTCTCCCTGCTTCGCCTTCAGCCAGTCAACGACAAACGTTCCATCGTCGCCGATTATGATATTTTCAGGCATAAACTCCCCGTGGCAGAGGTTTGTCTGTTCCTGAAAGGAGGAAAGCTTTGATAATAGTTCGTATTTCTTTACGTCGTCGATCATATCCAATCCCTCAATAGACCGCTTGAGATAATCCTTCTGACGGCTCAGCTTGGGGGAGCGCAGCGCGTTTATCTCCGCCTGAAGGTCAGCCATAAGCGAAAGATACTCGTCGCGTTTGTCCGGGTTTTCGCGCATAAGAGCTTCCAATGTTTTTCCTTTTTTAAACGCGCATACTATCGCCCATTTCCCGTCAATTTTAGACGTTTCAATAAGCTCGGGGATTTTGGCGTATCCTGTCTCTTCCACTCTCGAATACGTCAGCGCTTCATAAAACACCACGCTCTTCGGCTCGTCGGGTTCTTTGAAAACCTTTACACATTTATCGCCAAGCTCATAGACCTGAACCTTAGAGCTTTCGCTGATAAGTTTCTTTAAATCCTTGCCTTCCATCATTCTTCCTCCTTATCAACTAATAAATCTCGCCTGTATATATACCCTTTATTGTGATCGACAGATATTTGAAATCGTTCATAAGGTCAAGCTCTTCGACACTGCTGGCCATGATCCTTACCACAGGTCTCAAAACATTGTCATTGTGTTTTATTACAACGCCGTGCCTGCGGTCCGAAAGCTCTACTATCGTACCTACGGGATAGGGATTGAACGCCCTCAGAAACGCCTTTGTGACATTCAGGTCAAAATGGGTCCCGCTTCCGCCGAGTATGTACTCCTCCGTTTCCGGAACCGACCACGGTACTCTGTACGGTCTGTTTGAGGTAAGCGCGTCAAATACGTCGCATACTGTAAGTATTCTCGCGATAAGCGGGATCTTCTCTCCGGCTATACCCATAGGATAACCTGTGCCGTCGAATTTTTCCTGATGAAACAGTACCCCCGCTAATATATTCTCGCTGTAATCACCGCTTGCTTTTAAGATATTATACCCGATAAGCGGGTGTTTTTTTATCTCCGCAAATTCAGCGTCAGTCAGCTTTCCGGGCTTTATTATAATGTCATGGTCGATATTTGATTTTCCGATATCATGCAAAAGCCCGGAAACTACCGTTTCCTTTATCTCATCCTGTGAAAGCCCAAGCTCGGTACAAACGCTCGCCGACATCATCGCGACTCTCAGACAGTGCTTATAGGTATAATCGTCATAGGTCTGAAGAGCTATCATGTGATTGGCAAGAAAATCCGAATTTTCCGAAAAATCCGCGACTATGCTGTCGGCGATATTATCGACCTTTTCGACTGCCGTTTTGGAAAGCTCTTTTATTTCCTCGTTGCAGTCGAAAATTTCGTTTAAGTCGGACAGCGCGCGGCTGATGGTTTCGTTTACCTTCGGCTTTTCATATTCGACCGAGACTGTTTTATAGTCGTCGGAAATTTTTCCTCCGCCCTCGATCCTGACCTGCTTTATGCCTTTTTCCTTGAGCATATCTATCATAGCCGAGGACAGAAAGACTCCTTTTTGGAAAAGAGTCTCAATTTTCGTAGCGTCGGTATAGCATACGTCTTCCGCAAGCTGCATACCCTCACGCAATTTTTCTATCTGCACAATCAGCATAAAACTACTCCTTAAATCCGCGCTAATATCAAAAAATCAGGAAAGCGGCGACGGATATATCCCGTTTTTAACGTATTGAGAAAGAATTTCCCTTGCCTTATCCGTGTCGCTTTCATATGTTATGCCAAACCAACGGCTTTCCGTAAGGATATCCAGGACCTTAAAGCTTTTGTTTTTTATCTCCTCGTTTACTACATCCGCTATGGTAAGCTCCGCTTTTACCTCGTCGGCGGAAAGGCCGCCCAGAAATTCAGACAGATGCCTTTCGAGAATTTTCATAAAGTCCGGCATAAATCCCCACATACTCATTGAAACCAGATCGTTTTCGTTTAGGATCTTCTCGGCGCCCCTGTAATGTCCGCGGATAATTCCGTCCGCTCCGCGTGATATCTGCTTTGTTTCCTCAACCGAGGTGAGAAAGTTGTCGCTGTCGGTTTTGCATACGCCTCTGTTTACGCTTCCGTTTTCGGAAAGCGTGTTTATAAGCCGAAAATCAACCGAGCAGGCGTTTGCTTCGGATGTTTTGAAAAATCCCGAAAGCGCGTCGAACGCTTTCGCTCCGTAAAAATCGTCGGCGTTTATTACCGCGAAATTTCCGTCAAGCGTGTCCTTACAGCACCACAGCGCGTGCGCCGTACCCCACGGTTTTTCTCTTTTCTTAAACTCGCCGCTTTTTATAGGAAGAAGCTCGGGGGATTGATAGACATAATCCGTTTTGATGATCTTCTCTATGCGGTTTCCGATAGAGCTTTTGAAAAGCTCTTCTATATCGTGTCTGATTATGAATACTACCCTTGTAAATCCCGAGCGTACAGCGTCATATACAGAATAGTCAATAAGCAGCTCTCCGTTTGGCCCCAGCGGTTCAAGCTGTTTTATCCTGTCGTCTCCGCCAAACCTGCTTCCCATGCCCGCCGCCAAAACAACAAGCGTAAGGTCTTTCATATTTTTATCTCCATTGTAAAGTATTTTGTGTAGTTGATTATTTTAGTCCTTCAATAGAAGCGTTAATTTTAGCGAGTCTTTCCTCGGCGTTTTTCAGCTTTGCGCGCTCGTTTTCTATCTGCTGTGCCGGAGCCTTGGACAAAAAGCCCTGATTATTCAGCTTTCCGGAAAGAAAATCTATATCCTTCTGAGCCGCTTTTTTCTCTTTTTCAAGTCTCGCCAGCTCTTTTTCCTTGTCTACAAGCTCGCCCATAGGCATAAATATTCTTGCGCTCTCGGTAACAACCGTAATCATTCCGTCGCTGTTTTCAGCCTTTTCACATACGGAGAATTCTCCCGCGCCGGCAAGCTTTTCGAAAAACGGCTGAGCGCTCTTGAACAGCTCGGCGTACTGCGTTTCAACAAGCATCGTTACTCTCTTTGAAGGCGGAACGTTCATTTCGTTTCTCTGAACGCGCACAGCCTTTATCGCACCCACAACGCGCGAAAAGTCCTCCTGCTCATTCTTAAACGAAAGCTTTTCGTCATATCCGCACCACTCGGTCATCATAATGCTTTCATGCTCGCCGTGAGGCAATGACTGCCATATCTCTTCGGTAACAAACGGAATAAACGGGTGAAGCGTTTTCAAAATCCCCGCCATAATATACACGAGAACATTCTGCGCCGCGAGAGCCGTTTCTCCTCCCGCCGCTATCCTCGGCTTGGTAAGCTCGATATACCAGTCGCAGAAAATATCCCAAGTGAAATCGTAAACGTTCTGCACCGCAACGCCAAGCTCATATGCCTCGAGATTAGCGGTTACATTCTTTATCATATCGTTGTACAGCGACAGCACCCACTTGTCCTCTATCGGGAGCGTTTCGGGGAGCACTGCCTTTTCAAAGTTCTCCGGAAGGTTCATCAGGATATAGCGCGACGCGTTCCACAGCTTGTTGATAAAGTTGCGGGAATTAGTTACCTTTGTCTCAGTCCAGCGCATATCGTTTCCGGGAGCGTTTCCCGTAACAAGCGTAAGTCTCAGCGCGTCCGCGCCGTATTTTTCAATTATCTCCAGCGGGTCAACGCCGTTGCCGAGGGACTTCGACATCTTGCGCCCCAGCTCGTCGCGTACCAGACCGTGTATGAGCACGTCACGGAACGGTTTTTCGCCCGTGTGTTCAAGTCCGCTGAATATCATTCTCGATACCCAGAAGGTTATAATGTCATATCCCGTGACAAGCGTCTGTGTGGGATAGAAGTACTCATAATCCGGCGTTTTCTCGGGCCAGCCGAGCGTTGAGAAGGGCCACAGCGCCGAGCTGAACCAAGTATCGAGAGTGTCCTCGTCCTGAACTACCTCCCCGCCGCACTTCGGGCATTTTCCGATGTTGTCAAGCGTTATCTCGGTGTGACCGCAGTCCTTGTTCTGACAGTAGAACGCGGGTATCCTGTGTCCCCACCATATCTGACGGGA
>JAFLUG010000121.1 GCA_022508885.1 Oscillospiraceae bacterium
ATTTCGGAAACGGTGTTCCGCAAACCCGTATCTCCCGCGACAAGGCAATTGTCATTCGAGGTTATCACTCCCCCGAAGCCCGCGCTTGCAACTGCCGATACAAAGGTTGAGGGCGCGTTGCTCTTTATGGGAAGTCCCGTTAAGCGCTGCTGCTCGTGCTCGTACGGGAAGCCGTCATAGCAGGCGGGATCGAGCACTCCCGCGGCGAAATCGGCTTTTTCCAACGTACCGCGAATGTTCTCGAAGGCTCTGAAAAAATCGTAGCTATGCTTTTGGGCGGTTTTCTGTTGATTTACCGCGCACATAATGTCGCCGGTGAACATGAGCGTCGCTTTTTGTTCTCCGAAATTATAAGCGCGCTCTACCGCGACCTTGGTGCGGAAGGTCTGTCCGTCGGACGAGGTGATCTTGATATAACAAACGCCCTTGGAATTCGCGGTCACAACGCCCGTGGAGCTTACCGAGGCTATCGCTTCGTTTTCGGAATGATACGAGATGGAGGGGTTTTCTGTATTATGCTCGCATATCAGCTGAGCGGTCTCTTTAACTTTAAGGCAGAGTGCGCCCTGCGCTTTCAGACGGTCGCAGGATGGAATGAACTTGCGCTTTCTCGTCGGCTCGCTCATTACCTCGGAATTGTTCTTGTTGAAAAAAGCGCGTATCTCGACCAGGTATCCTTTATTGTTTCTAAGTCCCGTGACCGTTTTTTCACAGCCCTGGGAATAGCGCGATTTAATACATTTGAACGGGTTTTCCTCGGCGTAGAAAAACAGCTTATAGCCGTCGGCGCCGAATACCGGATTCCATTTGATATAGACCGCGCCGTCCTTGCCGACAACCTCAAAGTCCTCGGGTGGATTCAATTTTTGAGACATTTACACACCCCTTTCGGAATTAAGTAATTATCGGGATCGGTCTCCGATCAGTCTTCTCTCAGCGCGTCCAGCTTTTCGTAATTTCTGTACAGCGAATAATACGCGCCGCAGAAATGCTGAACGTCGTCTATTCTTATTCTGAAATCGTCGTGACGAACAAAGAACGAACCCAGCACGTTGGCGGGATCTTGCAGATACATCACATACTCGGGATAGCCGTAGCCGTTTAACATATACTCCGCGCGGCGGAATATCGTCTTTATAAAGAATTTTTCGTCGAATTCCTTTAAGTAGCCGCATTTGAGCTTTTGCTCTTTGATCCTCGCGTACAGCTCGAACGAAACGCACAAAAGCTCCAGAAACGTATGATAGGTGGTCTGCTGGTTGTAAATTCTTTCGAGATTGACCTGGACGTTCCTCATCGCGAAGTTCAGGTATTTTTCCTCGGGAAGATACTTTGTCAGCTCATTCATGCCGTATGCTACCCAATGGTCGGCGTGTTTGGTATAATCCTTTTTGATAAAGCGGTTTGCGGCGGACTGAGCGGCTTCCAGAAAACGGCGTTTTTTCGTAAGACCGAACAGTCTGCTTAGCGCGAAGACCGTTTCGCCGTCATAATACACCGTTCTGAATTTATCGCGCGGCGCCAACGAGGGATATTTCAGCACATGGAAAAAGCTGCCGTCGCGCTCGTCAAACAGCTCGAGAATTCCGTTTCCAAGCTCTACGGCGATCTTTTCGTACTTGTTGTTCCCGACAACGTTCATATACTCGGTGAGCATTATTATCGCGAGCGCGTTGCCGCCGATCTTTACCTCGCTGCGGTATTTGTCGATCAAATAAAGCACGTTTTCCCTGCCGTCCTTATTCGGGTACTTGTAGGAGGTGTTGCTTATCATATAATTGATCGCGTTTTCCGCCTGCTGTAAAATAAACTTATCTCCCGTTATCCGGTAGGAACAGATAAGGCTCCAGATCGAGGAGGCGTGGCGGAGAATATTATAGCCGGGGATCTCCTTTTGGAAGATGGGATATACTCCGTAGTCGAATTTTCCGTCAAGACCTATCTGCATCGCCAGATATTCCGACGACGTTGATATTATTCTGAGCGCAAGCTCTTTATCGAAGCGTTCGATAACGCGTCTTCCGCAGTCGTTGCCCTCGGAATACAGCTCGTAAACATTGCTCTTTTCATCGCAGAACGCGCTTTTGCAATCAAACAGTATGACCTCGTCGGGAAACTGCGTGAGCGTTTTCAGCTCGCAGCCGGCAAGATAGTTGTTGAGCGTTGTAAGCTCTATGGTATTGTCCTTGTAGTTTATCAGATAATTTCCGTTTAGCTCGGCTTCTATAAACGCGGCTTCAAAATCCTCGTCAAAGGCGATCCCGCGGCGGAAAAATTCTCCGAGGCATTTTGAAAGTCCCTTTAAGACCTTTGAGAACGCCTTTCTTTCGCCTTTAAGAGTAAGATCCGCCTTGACCCAGACGGGGTTGAAATTCTCCGACGAAATAAACTCGGACGCCTCGGCTGTTACCTTTTCCCATGCGGCTTCGGGAGTATTTCCGGACGCTCTGAAAACATACGCGCGCTCTTCGGTGTCGCTTACCGATATAAACGCCGCGCTTCGCCCGTACAGCGACGTGAAGCCGTCTATCTGCTCCTTGCCGTCGTTTTCGGTGAGCTTTTCCCACAGCAATTCGGCTTTTTTATTAAAAACTTCCGTATAGGTGTTCATGTAAAATAATCTCCTAAAAAAGAAATTTACCTCAATATTATATTATACCATATATTCTTATAAATGTCAATCCAAAGTTACTCGGCGCCTCGGAAATACAGTCCGCGGGTATGCTTGCCTTCGGGCTTGGTTTTGTTTTTGTACATTTCGAGAATAGGCTTTATCTCGCTTTCGGTCGTGAATTTCAGGACCGCAAAATCAAACTGCCGCAAAACCGCTTGCTTATCGCTCATGATCAGGATATCGGGATTGAGAAGCTCTGTGCAGTTGCCGCCGCACAATACGGGGAGCGCGTTTCCATGTCTGTCATTTATGCAGCCGTTGCAGCCCTCTCCCTCGCCGAACGGGGTCTTTTTTCCGCAGGGAGCGCCGTCCGATATCGGGCATCTTCTTGTCAGCATCAGCGGAAGTCTTCCATAGGCAAGTATTCCCTTTGGTATCGGGGAGGCTATTTGCGCGAGCGCAGAGGCGGTTCCCTCGAAGGAAAGCGTGATATCACTGAATCCGAAATCCTTGCAAACCGCGGCGGACAACGAATTCAAAACGTTCATGCGGTAGCCGCCGAGAATCTCAAAGCCGCATTTTTTAAGCAGCATTGCGTGTCCCAGAGTGTGAGCCATTCCTTTTGTAAAGCCGTATTCTTTGAGCTTTAGAAGCCTGCGTTCCGTTTCCTTTTCGCAATCGCTTAAAATAAGCGGCGGGATAACGGCGATCTTTTCCTTTTGGGGAGTGTTTTCGCCGAGCAAACCCATAGGCGCGTAGATCAGCCCGAAGTCCAGCTGCAGAGCCTGTTCGAGCTGGCTTTTTGCCGCAATTTCCGCGCGGTATTCTACGCGGTCATTTTTGATAGCGGCTATCATTTTCGGCAGCTCGAACGGCGTTATTTCGTATTTGGGGGTGCATTTTTCAAGCACCGTTTCTTCCAGCTTTTCGCACAGCTCTCTGCGCAGGGAATTTAGCTGCGCCGCCGTAACATACAGACCTTCCCCGACGGCTGCGGTGATATTCCCCGAAAAAAACTGCGTGTTGCCCAATTTCGACATTCTATCAATTACCGAAGCCTCGTCAAGCGGCTTGGCAGAGGCTTTTTCGGGCAATAAATCCGAAATTACTCTCACCTCACCGAAGCTGCTTTTCGCGGAGGCGGTTATCGGTTTATTTTCGGCAATTTCCACGGAAATATCCGCTTTGATCCTCGGGTATTCGGATCTGTAAAGCTCCTTTATCCCCGAAAGCGCTTTTGCGGAATTTTCTACGTCGTCCTTGCCGCGGATCCCCTGCATATCGCGCATTGTGCCGGTATAATAGCTCTCGGTAAGTCCGCCGCGCGAGAATATCCCAGCCAGGCGCTCCTTGTCATAAGGCTCGCCGGAGAGCGCTTTGCGGCAGGCGTCCGTCGCACAGGCAACGTACTCGGGGCGCTTCATTCTGCCCTCGATCTTTAACGATGATATTTTTGAGAACGCGGGGTCGTTCAATCTCTCAATCAGAGAGCTGTCTTTCAGGGAAATTACGCTGTGACGTCCGTTTGACGTAAAATCCAATCGGCAGGGCTGCGCGCACAGTCCGCGGTTTCCGCTTCTGCCGCCGAAAACGCTGCTCATATAGCACT
>JAFLUG010000122.1 GCA_022508885.1 Oscillospiraceae bacterium
GGTGATTGTCGGTGGTAAGGCTTCTTCCGAGGGAGCCGACCTTTTCAAATCCCGAGTAATCGTTCATGTTGATGGTGATGGGCTTGTCCCTCATCATATCTATCAATTCACGAACGGCGGCGTTATCTTCAAGCGTTGCGGTAAAATGCGCGTTACCTATCTGTATATTCATTTTCGTTACCTCCGTATTTGCGTTAGTCTGAGCAGTGCTTTCCGAGCTCGAAATCGTATCTGATGCCGTGATGTCGGCTGAATCTGAAGTTTCGCTTGATGTTTTATTTGATGTTTTATCTGATGAGCCGGAATAATCCGAACTGCTTGTTTTGTCTGAATTACCGCAGCCGACTAACAAAAAAACACAAGCTGTCATCATAAATAATACTGTCAAAAATCTTTTCATAATATATCCCTTCTTTGTTTCACCTGTAAATTTACTGTTTTTTAAATGTGCTTATCATGTATTTCAACTGTAATGTTGTGACTTTGATTTTATTATAACATATTAAAGTGAAAATAGCAAATGCTTATATTGAATAGGTACCAATAACTATTGGTTATAGCTTCAAAACCGAAAAGATTTTTTCGAAAATTTCATCAAAAAGACTGCTTTTGTATTTTAAGAATCATATTCTCGCATATCCTGCTGGAACTGCTCAAGAAATCTCTGCGCGGCTTTTGTAAAAACGGGATATTTTTTCCAAACGAAATGGCACACGGCTTCGGTCGTTGGAGAAAGCGGGCGAAAGCAGAGCTTGCTGTCGCCGCTGACATTTATCAGCCTGTCAAAGCAGAGCGCGTACCCCATGCCCTCCGACACCATGACAGAGGCGTTGTACACAAGATTGTACTGCGCTTTTATATTAAGCAAACCGTCGGTTTTTCCAAGCAGTGCGGAAAGTATACTGTCCTCGACCTGCCGTGACACTATCAGCGGGATATCCCACAGATCCCGCGGTTCAATAACTTCTTTTTTGGCAAGCGGCGAACCCTTAAGCATAAGGATCCCCCAGGTGTCATGAATCGGTATGGGAATGCTGTCATAGCGCGAAATATCCATTGGCTCAAAAAGCACCCCGAAATCAATAAGCCCCTTGTCCAGACGCTCGGAAACATCCACGCCGTCGCCGCTGTAAAAGTTATATCGGATATTCGGGTATTGCTCACTTAGTTTATTGGCGGTGCGCGCTATAAGACTTATCGCGTGAGTTTCTCCCGCGCCGATATAGATAGTACCCGTGATGTCCTCATCGGTGAGCTTTACCTCCTGTTCGGCTTTGTCTACAAGCTCCACTATCTCCTCGGCGCGCTTTCGGAGTATCATTCCCTCCTCGGTAAGCGTGATTTTTTTGCCGCCGCGGATAAAAAGCGTTTTGCCAAGCTCGTCCTCCAAGTCTTTCAACTGGCGGGACAATGTCGGCTGAGACAGAAAAAGCGATTCTGCGGCTTTTGAAAAGCTCTGCTCACGCGCTACCGCAAGAAAATATTTAAGTACCCGTATTTCCATAACATACCCCTTATTTAAATTTGCAATTCGCGAAACGGGCAAACACTCGCTACGCTCGGTTTGCCCTAACAAGCGGTACTGCACACTACGCAATTTTTTTGTGCAGTACCGCTTGCTTTCGCGAATTGCTTGCTCTATCAAACCTTTTTCTTAACTATTATAGCACAATCTCCTATGCCTGTCAAGCATAGCTAACTATTCAAAATAAGCATTTGTAATCATCAACATTATGTGCTATAATAGAATTACCGAAAACTGCTTACGCAGTTTTTCAGCGCCATTCGGCGCTGTCGGCTTATGCCGAACGGCAATTTTATTGAAACACTAAATTATTTTGCTTCGCAAAATAACAGCGCTTCGCGCTGCCGCGCCTGCGGCGCTTGAATTTATGTTATAATATTTCTAAGCAAAGGAAGTGATGTTATGACAGTGGCAATACTTCAGAATCTGATTGACGCGGGGTGTGATGAGAATACCATTACGAGCTTTAAGAGCTGCAAATCCGTTCGTGAAGAGATACGGCTTCTTGAAAAACACCGCGCCGCGCTGCTTGACAAATCCCACGAGGTAAACCGACAGATATCGTGTCTGGACTATCTTATGTACAATCTTGAAAAACTTGAAAAGGAGATAAAAGCAAAATGAAAGAAATGCAGCAGGGCTTTTATTCGGGCGAACGCGCACTGTTTCAAGGCGCAGATCTGAAAATAATCGACAGCATTTTCGACGACGGAGAATCTCCGCTCAAGCACAGCAAAAACATTGAGCTTATCGGCTGTATGTTCAAGTGGAAATATCCGCTTTGGTATTCCGAAAACATCACGGTTCGCGACTGTTCGGTGTTCGATATGGGACGCGCGGGGATTTGGTATACCAACCACATTGAAATGACCGATACCCTATACGAAGCACCCAAAGGCTTCCGCCGCTGTGACGGGATAACTTTGGACAATGTGCAGTTCACCAACGCTGCCGAAACGCTCTGGCACTGCAATAATGTTACCGCCAAGAATGTCACCGCAAAGGGCGATTATTTCGCGATGAACAGCGAAAATATGGAGTTTGAGAATTTCAATCTTGTGGGGAACTATTCGTTTGACGGCTGTAAAAATATCGTAATACGCAATTCAAAGCTGCTCAGCAAGGACGCGTTCTGGAACAGCGAAAATGTAACGGTTTACGATTCGTTTATCTCGGGAGAATATCTCGGCTGGAATTCCAAGAATTTAACGCTCGTCAACTGCACGATTGAGAGCCTGCAGGGAATGTGCTATATTGAAAATCTCGTGATGAAAAAATGCAAGCTTATAAACACCACCCTTGCGTTTGAGTATTCAACGGTTGACGCTGAAATTTCAAGCCATATCGACAGCGTTAAAAACCCTTCGGGCGGCATTATCCGCGCGGAAAGCATCGGCGAGCTTATCCTTGAAGAGAACAAAATAGACGCGGGCAAAACGAAAATAATCTGCAAGGAATACCATAAAGCGGCTGTATGATCTGTCTTTTAAAAGGTATTCTGATAGGAATTATTTTCGGAGTTCCCGCGGGAGCGGTAGGCGCGTTGTGCGTACAGAGAACGCTGCAAGGCGGTATGAAATGCGGGATAATAACGGGACTCGGCTCGTCCGCGGCTGACTGCTTTTACGCTGTTGTGGGAGCGTTCGGGATAACGGTTATCTCGGATTTCCTGACGCAATATCAGCTTCCGATAAACATAGTCGGCGGCTTGCTGATACTCGCTATGGGAATTGGAACGCTGCTGAAAAAGCAAAGCAGCGTGACAAACGCTGAAACAAAAACAAACTACGGCGCGATGTTTTTAAGCGCGTTCAGTGTGGGAATCACAAATCCCGCGGCTGTGCTGACCTTTCTGTTTGCGTTTTCGTATTTCGGGATAGACGGCAGGCTCGGCGCGGCAGACGGGATAGCGCTTGTTGCGGGAGTTCTGATTGGAACTTTGGTATGGTGGATAACCTTGTCCGCGATTGCCCGAAAAATTAAGGACAAATTCGGCGAAAAGGGCTTTACAAGGCTGAATAAAATATTCGGGATAATTATGATAGGCTTCGGCGCTGTGGTTTTTGTGAGGCTGATTTTCGGAGGGCAACAGTAATTATGAAAAAAATAATCATATTAGCACTTTCAGCGCTTGTGCTTACTGCCTGCACGGATTCCGGCAGTGCTGGAAACAATAGCGTTCAGAGTACTCAAAATAATCAATCCTCACAGTCGGAATCAAACAGTGTGACAAATCCGGAGAACATGAAGATCACCGAGCTTGAAAAAGGGCTGTCCCATACAAGCTACAGCGGCGATTATAAATTCGGGCAGTTCTTAGCGGAGGGCGGCGCGGAAAGCGACAGCGAGGTAATTGCGTTTCTCGCAAGGAATCTTATAGGCGATGCAATTTCTAGCTTCGGCGCGAATATTTTCGGCTGCTCGGCGTTTTCCGCAAAGGGCGAAAGCGGTTATTATTTCGGGCGGAATTTCGACTGGTATAACTGCAACGCGCTTATTGTC
>JAFLUG010000123.1 GCA_022508885.1 Oscillospiraceae bacterium
CCGCAAGGTTATGGTATAATTGCCCGATACGCACGGAGCAAATCGAAGATTTGCGTATGTGCGAGGGCATTTAAATCGTATAATAAAAGCAGCTATGCTTTTATTATACCATAAATTCGTGAGAATTTATGGTATAATCGCCCGATACGCGCGAAGCAAGCCGAAAGCTTGCGTATGCGCGAGGGCATTTAAATCAGCATAATAAAAGCATTTTGGCTTTTATTATATCCGCAAATATCGCTGATATTCATAAAAACGGCGCTCCGCACGACAACCCGGAACGCCGCAGTATATCACTGAACGAAAACCGCCGCGATTATTCCCTCGTAAATCGCCGCGGCTATCATTGCCGAAAGCATAAGCGCAAACCTCACCGAATATTCCGCCGAGGACATTCCGCGCAGATAAGAGCGTCTGCCCGAGGCAAGCCCCAGAAGCTTCCGCGAAAAAACCGCCGAGTTTGCTCCCGCGAATATTATCACCAGCAAGGTCACGATCTCCGACGGCAGGAAAACAGGCTCCCAAAGCGCGGCGATAAAAAATCCGCCGCCCATTCCTGCGACAACGGGACATATCCACGAAATATAATCTCCAAACGCGAAAAATCCCAGCAGAAATTCCAACAGCAAAACCGCTCCGCCGCTTATCGCGCGGCGGAGAAAAATTTCGCCGAAGCTCCCCGAAATACGCTCGGAAAGTGCCGATACGGCTTCGCCGTCAGCCGCTCCCGTAAGCGCTAAAACCACTCCCGCCGCTGCCCCGCACACGGCGGATATTATCATAACAGCCCTGGCCGAGGCGCGGCTTTCCTCCGCCGAACGCTCGCGGGCGCGCGGCTCGGACAACTGAGGCTCGCTTATCTGTATCCCGACAGTTTCAACCGTCTGCGGCTCGGCGGTCATCTCCGCTGTTGTTTCGATGCTGAACGGCCTGTCCGACGAGGTAAGGTCAATAACGTTTTCCATTTTTTATTCCTCCTTTGTACAATATATTCCCGAAAAAAATTTTTATGCAAAGAGGAGTTTCCCGTTTTCCGCCGTTTTTTTAAAAAGCCCTTGACAAATCAAAACTAATATGATATAATGAATCTCGCAGTTGAATAATATGTCATCATTCGGAGAACTACCCAAGTGGTGAAGGGGCTCCCCTGCTAAGGGAGTAGGTCGGGTGACCGGCGCGAGGGTTCAAATCCCTCGTTCTCCGCCAGCAGAACAGCATTCTGCTGAAAACACGTCCCGCACATTTGTACGGGACGTGTTATTTATTCCCGGACAAATCGCCGTGTATCGGACGGCCGCTGTTATATAACCGTTATTGTATCTGTATGAAAGGAATGACGCTGTAATGCCGATAAAAATCGCCGACGGACTGCCCGCGCACAGTGTGCTCGAGGACGAGCACATTTTTGTAATGACTGAATACCGCGCGCTTCATCAGGATATACGCCCGCTGAGAATAGGGCTTTTAAATCTCATGCCGACAAAAATAACCACCGAAACGCAGATCCTCAGGTGTCTGTCAAACACACCTCTGCAAATAGAAGTGGAGCTTGTGGGTGTTTCGTCGCACACAAACAAAAATACCCCGCAGGAACATCTGCTTGAGTTTTACAAAAGCTTTGACGAAATAAAGAGCGAAAACTTCGACGGCTTTATAATCACCGGCGCGCCCGTAGAGCATCTTGACTTTGAGGAAGTAGACTACTGGGAAGAGCTTTGCGGGATCATGGACTGGACTTCGACTCACGTTCATTCTACGCTTCATATCTGCTGGGGCGCTCAGGCGGCGCTTTATCACCACTACGGAATACCCAAATATCCGCTTGAGAAAAAATGCTCGGGAATTTTCCTGCACAAGCTTCTCACGCCAAAGTCGCGGCTTTTCCACGGCTTTGACAGCGAGTTTCTCGCGCCTCACTCGCGCCACACCGAAACGCGCGCGGAGGATATCGCTAAAATTTCCGACCTCAGGCTTATGTCTGTTTCCGACGAAGCGGGAGTTTACGCTGTCGGAAACGAAAGCGGCTCGCGCTTTTTCATCACGGGCCACTCGGAATACGACGCCAAGACCCTTGACGAAGAATACCAGCGCGACCTCGGGCGCGGACTTGATCCCGAAATGCCAAAGCATTATTATCCCGGCGACGATCCGGACAACGAACCGCCGCTCTGCTGGAGAGCGCATTCTACGCTTTTGTTTACAAACTGGCTGAACTATTTCGTATATCAGACAACTCCGTTTGATATTTCCAAAAACGTCTGAACCGCGGGTTTTCAGAAATTTTAAAAAAAATCGGGATTTATGCAAAAATACGGTTGCAATTCCTGTACGGTTATGATATAATATAAATGTATAGTAAATAAATGTATAAGTAATATATGATATGGGGGGATTTTATATGTCAGACGAAAAACTGGTTATTCATTCAATGATCGAACTCTCAATGGATCCAAACCGCACGACGGCCTTCGTTTCTTTCTCAAGACCAGAAAACGGCGGCATTGATATCTCTGTAAACAGAATTATGTCGGCGCTTGAAGAAAAAGGCATCACGTTTGGCGTTCTCAAGGAGGCCATTGCAAGAGCAGTTGAGCGCAAGCTTTACGATGAAAATATCTGCGTGGCGCAGTGGGAAGCGCCGGAAAACGGAATCGACGGGGAGATCAAATATTTTTATAAGCCTCAGCAGTCGGTGGCGCCCGTAGAAAACGAGCACGGAGTCGTTGACTATAAGAACCTCGGCCTTGTAAGAAATATAACAAAGGGTACGCCTATTGCAAAGATATCCCCTCCCACCGAAGGAAAGCCCGGAAAGGATATTACCGGGCGCGTTGTAAACCAGAAAAAGGGCGTTCCCGTAAAGCTCAATATCGGCAACGGCACAACGCTTGTAAACGACACAGATATAATTGCCGCCGCAAGCGGAAATCTATCGTTCAAAAACGGCGCGTTCTGCGTTGACGAGACCCTTGTGATAAACGGCGACGTTGACGTGTCAAGCGGAAACATAGACTTTATCGGAAGCGTTGTTGTAAAAGGCAGTGTTTTTGACGGCTTCAGAGTTACATCCAAAAAAGACATAAACGTCTACGGTTCGGTAAATAACGCCGAGCTTTACGCGGACGGAAGCATTAGCATAAAGATCGGCAGCGTAAACTCAAGCATAGAGGCGCGCGGGGATATAAAACTCGGATATTGCGAGAACTCAAACGTTAAATCCAAAGGAAATATTGAGAGCGTATCGTTTATCGGAGGAAACATTTTCGCGGGCAAGAAGATAATTGCCTCGGGCAAGGGCGTTATGATGGGCGGAAAGTATACCGCCCTCGACGGAATAGAGGCGTCTGTCATCGGCTCGGAGAATTATATCAAGACCGAGCTTACTCTCGGAAACAACGCTATTCTGAGCGAAGAGCGCGACAATCTCGTAAAGAGCATCACGGAAATGGAAGACAGAATAGACCAGCTCGGAAAGATCCTCAACACCCTCGCGGAGTTCGCGAAGGTCGGAAAGCTCTCGCCTGAGCGCGAGACCATGAAGTCCGATTCGGTAAGAGCCCGCATCAAAATGCAGAACGAGATCAAAAAGAACAAGACGCGCATAGAGGAGATCGACAAAGACCTCGAGCTTATGCAGAATGTCTCTGTTTCCGCAAAACGCATGATCTATCCGGGAGTAAAGCTTAGGATAAACTCCAGTATCCTGAATATAAAAAATGTGGAAAACAATGTCAAGGCAATCGTCGATAAGGGCGAGATAATATTTGTACCGCTGAGATAACATTAAATCGGGAACGTCTGCGAGGACGTTCCCGAAATTTGTATAGAGATTTATTGCTTGGATATAACGCTGTTTTGGCGGGTTGTTTCTCGGAAATAACGCTGTTCTGGCGGGTTTTTGCCTGAAACGCTGTTCTGGCGTTTTTGCCTGAAACGCTGTTCTGGCGTTTTTGCCTGAAACGCTGTTCTGGCGGTGTTTATTTAAATTTGAAATTTCAAAACCGCGAAACACTCCGTGTTTCG
>JAFLUG010000124.1 GCA_022508885.1 Oscillospiraceae bacterium
CGGTAAGGTGGTTCGCGATTATTTCCGCTTTAAGCTTGTCAGACGTTTCTTTATCCATGCTTACGGAAGGAGCGTTCGCGCCGCTTTTGGAGTCAACATTGACATTGCCCGGGTCGTTGTTGTCGTCATTGTTGCCGCCCGGGTTGTCATCTTCCGAGCCGTCGCCTGTGCTGCCGCCTGTTGCGGGTATATCATCGGTCTTTGTTGCGCCGCATTCTTCGCAAGTGTAAGTCATCTCTCCCTCTTCGGTTTCGGTCGCGGGCCTTGTTACCTCGCCCTTGTCGTAGCTGTGAGGTTTGGTTACGGTCGCTCCGCAATCATCACAAATACGGCTGTGAGTTCCGTTATCATTATTATCATCAGTCCATTTCGGGTCTTCACTGTCGTGTCCGCACTTAGTCCATACGGGGTAAAGTGTGATATCGGTATCATCACTGTAAGTATCGCCGAACCCGTACACCTTTTCTCCGCCGTCTTCAGTCGCCCAGCCGGTCTGGATATAGCCGGTGCGAGTAAATTTTTCGGAGGAAAGAGCGGCGCTTGTTCCGGTAGGCTCGGAAGCAGCTTCTATCTCGCCTTCGCCGTGTTTGCCGCCGTCGTATGTGACGGTGTATATATTCTGGGCTAAAGCAAGCTGACCGTTAGATTTTTTTATGATTATATATCCGCCGTTATAGGTCTCAAGCTCCGATGAAGGCTCAAAGTTGGCTAAAACATTGAAGTTCGTGTCGGAGCTGTCGGTGAACACATAGAAGCCTCGGTCATACAGGCAGTCAGTCCGTACGCTGTAGCACACATTACTGTCCAGCTTTTCCGTTATGATAAGCTTTGGATTGGCTGAATTGGCGGTGCTTAAATCGAAGCTTGCGGAAGCAGTCTCAATTGTCGGGGTGCCGGAAAGCACGATATCCGACATGGTGTTTATGCAATAACCGCCTTTAATAACGCCGCCGGATATTTCAACATAACATCTCGTGCTTATTGCAATGGTGTTGTACCTATCATTTGATGATTCTATCATTCCCCCTTCAATAATCAGTGTTCCGTCATTGCTGAACCCAATGGCGTTTTCAACTGCACTGATTTTCGCATCGCCGGAAACTGTCAGCTGATCAAAGCCTGATATACCTGTTGTATTGCCGATGACAGTACCGCCGCTTATATGCATAGAATGGCTTGTTATGCCGACATTCCCCTCAACTGTTCCGCCGGTCATGGTGATATTTGTATCTTTATTTGCAAACACACCGCGATCGCTTCCGGATATGTGTCCTCCTTTGATCGTCAGGTCGCCGCCTTCATTAATAAGTAACCCGGACCCGCTTTCACAAACGATATTCCCGTTGTACAGAGTCATATTGCCGTACGTTCTTATCGGATTTTTGCATGTTATAGTGCCGCATATGTCACTGCAGTCGTAAATATTCAACTCTGCACCGTTATTAACTCTGTAGTAGCCGGCGTTTTGTGTGAATGTGATGTTGTTACCGTTAAGGCAAATATTGACAGTGTTGCCCGAATTGATGTCGATCCACATATTTGTGGTATAAGTCACATTATTTGTTAGGTAATAGTTCCCGCTATTAGTGGGCAGGGTATTGCTGCTTGTCCACTCTATCCATCCGCTGTTATCATGGTCGTGCGTCGTTTCCGCCGCGTCCGCCGTACTGCCCCAGATAGGCGTCATCATAAGCAGCACCGCCATAGTCAGAATTACGCTCAGAACGCGCCTGAATTTATACAAACCGTTATATTGTGTCATAGTTTTGTCCTCCTGTAAAATGCTGTTGAATTTTTTACCTTTATATGATAAAATACAATTAAGTGTGGTAAGAATATTATAACATGTCCACCCCTGAACAAGTCAAGAGGGAAAGGAAAATTTTGGTGAAAAATCCGAAAAAATATCTGTTTTCGGTAAGTCAGATGTGCAATGTGTGCGGAATTTCGCGAAGCGCCGCGCTTCGTCTGGAAAGCAAGGCGCTGTCGATACTTTGTTACGGCGATTACAAAACTATAACGGCTCCCGTCTCCGCGCTCCTGACGGAAAAGATGAAAGAGCTGAACTTGAAGCCTAACGGGTATCTTTGAGGGCTGTGTCTTATCGCGCCGTATATGGGAAAGGAGATCAAGCCCGATAAACGCTATATTCTTCCTGTTAAGTAACAGGTATTATAAATTTTCTTAAGCAATAAAAAATTAAAATCTCGCATATCCATCATTCGGGTGTGCGAGATTTTTTCAGCATTCCATTTTTCATAAGCTGTTTTCATCACAATGAAATTCCCTTTCGGCGCGGATTTCAGTTCATCAGCCGTCATAAGCGAGCGATCGTCCGATCTAAAAAATTTTCATAATATTCGAGCAAAAAGAAACATCCCGCAACAATATGCGGGACGTATTTGTTTCAGGGCTTGAGCCCACACGGCCTCGCGGTCGTCATTACCTGAAGGAAGCGTCACGATAGGGAATAATAAATCATATATGAAATTTTTTGTCTGTCATCACACAAATTATGGCGCAGCTTAAATCTTAAGCCGAAATAATTTTTCCGTCATAGATTTCGATTACTCGCTTGCATTGCTGGACTATTCCTAAACCGCAAGTAACTATAACAACATTTTCTCTCGATCCGCTTTAAAACTTAAGGTCAATGTTTGTTTAATCGCAGTCGAATTTAATTGAGTTTAAAGCTTAATATCAATTTTGGATTTTCTCAACAGAAACAATGTCCGCAAACGAGCCGTTGGCAACACCATCATGATTCCTGAGCTTAATATTATCAAGGGTTATGTTGACTTCACAGATGCCGCCCCTCTTTATAATTCCGCTTAGATCGACGGAAACGGAGTCAAGATTGCCGACACGGTAATACGTTCCGTCACTTATAAACGCGGCATCGGAAAAAACGCATTTAAATAAGTTAAACACATCAGCTTTACCCCCTTCATTTATAACGGGAATGTTGGAGTTGACAGTTGAATCCGCAAAGAAAAACAAATCCCCGTTAGTGATATACGCATCATCTTCGGGAGTACAATACAAAACTCCCCTTAATGTCAGGGTGTTCTCAAAGAAAACCTCACTGTCTGTTTGTATGACTGTTTCAAAGAAGGTGCCTTTTTCGTCGTCAAAGTAATTCACATCTGCAAAACTGCAGTATACCGATTTTACGACAAGACCGTTTTCAAGCACATCCCCGGGCTTTACCAAAAACCAGTTCGGATTTTTCTGCTTGATAATATCGTCATATTTAGGCATATCATAAGTATCCCAGTCTATGAGGTCGGGAGTTTTCAGCGTATTATCAAAAAAAGGTTCCGCCCAGCGCAGGTAAGTAAAGTCGTCAAATATCACCTTTCTGCCATAATGTTCGGACGCGTCTGCTCCGTATAATGTTTCACCGAGATAACCCGTAAAGCTTTCCGGAAAATTATTTTCCGACGGTTGGCTTGAATCCGCGGGAATGTCGGAAGAACTCTCCACGCTTGAGCTGGACGAATTTGACGAACTTGATGAGCTTGACGTACTTGTTGATATCTCGCCGTCACCGTTTTTGTCGCAGGCGGTCAGGCACAACGGCAAAGCCAGAACAACCGCAAGAATGTTTGTTTTGTTTTTCATAGAGAATTCCTCCTACAAGTTTAGTGTTATTAATTACGATATATACAACAGTTAAGCCGGTGCAATACCGTTGTCAGCGGGCGGATGCATTGTTTCTGCACTTGTTAATGCCACAAGGCTTGTACACAAAACAATAGCCGAAAAAAGTATCAGGCTTATTCGCGATCTCCAAAAATGCCTCCTGAATAGCGTCCTCGGCTTCTTCTTGATTATGTAAATGATCAAAAGCTATTGTGTAGAACCTGCTTTTATTTTTTTCATAAAAATCAGCAAGTTCATTTCGCTGTTCTTCAGTTTCCAGAACGGCTAATGCCTCAGAAATCATGACTTCATGCCTCCATAGTTGTCGCATTTTAACATAGTATAACATAAAAACAAATTATTTTCAA
>JAFLUG010000125.1 GCA_022508885.1 Oscillospiraceae bacterium
GGTTCATGGTGATTCCTTACCAAGTACATCGGCAACTCACCGTTGTTTTTCTTGGTCTTTTTGGTAATGCAATCGGTTATGTAGGTCTTTTGCAGAAGTGCATCACCTGTGTATTTTTCATTTTGTAAAATGCTTTTTATCGTTGAACGCTGCCATCTGTCAGTACCAACCTTTGTTGGGATTTTTCTTGCTGTAAGCTCGTTTTGAATCTGTACAAGGCTCATGCCATCAAGATATAGGCGATAAATTTCTCTAACGATTTCCGCCTCTTCGGGGATTATTTCAGGCTTGCCATCTGCACCTTTTCTGTAACCGAGCAGTGTACCATATCTGATCGGGACGTTTCCGCTTTTGAAACTCTGCCTTATACCCCATGATACGTTTTTGCTGATAGATTCGGATTCAGCTTGTGCAAAACAGCTCATTATAGTCAGCAGCATTTCGTTTTCTACAAGCAAAGTGTTTATATTTTCCTTCTCGAATATGATGCCGATCCCTATGGCTTTCAGTTCTCTGACGTAATTCAGACAGTCAACTGTGTTTCGAGCGAAACGGGATACCGATTTGGTAAGTATAAGGTCTATTTTTTTCCTTCTGCACAGCTCGATCATTTTTAGGAATTGAGGTCGTTTTTTTGCTTGAGTTCCCGTTATGCCTTCATCTGCGAAAATTCCCGCCATCTTCCACTCCGGGTTGGCGGTTATTTTTTCGGTGTAGTAGCTTATTTGTGCTTCGTAGCTCGATTCCTGTTCTTCCTCATCGGTGGATACACGGGCGTAAGCTGCGACATTCAGCTTTCTGAGCAACTTTTCGGTTTCCGATGATATTTTCGGCGGTATTATTGTCACCCTCGGCTCGTAGATTGCGTTCATTTTCATCTCTCCTTTACGTCCGAAATAAGCCTGATTATTTTCCATGTAGGGTTATTATTGAGTTTCTCGATGTAAGAGCGGAGCTGCTGTTCTGCACATCTTTTTTTGTAAGTATCGTTTTCGAGAGTCTCACGGGAGGCAAACCTGCAGTACATTGCAACACGGCGTATGGGGGGGTCAGTTGTTACCGATTTCTGAATGTTGGTTTCGTTCATTTTCATTTCCCCTTTCGATGCAATTTAAGCATTGATATTTTTCATCTGCACACTGTAAAATCAGCGCCTTGATGGTTTCCCTATCGCAATCCCGCATATTGAGCATTTGATTTATTTTGTTGTTAAGCCGGATTACTGCTACACTTTGCTGATATCGCACCTCATATTGTGAAGGTGATACGTCTACTGTTTCAGCAGTATTTTCGTCTTTTCGGCTTACATAGTTATTACGTTCCGATTTTAGCTGCTGTGCTTTATAAAATACATCCTGCTTGATAATCTCTGGGAATCCATTTTCGCCCATGTATCTCTGATTGTCCAGTACACGTTTTACCATGTGTTTGTTCCATTTTTGCTTCACACTGTGATAAGGTATCATCATATTGTAGGCTATTTCGTTCAGCGATTTGCCACTTATGTACTGCTCAAAAATCTGCTTTACGGCTTCGGCTTCTTCGTAAATCGTGATGTACTTTCCGTTTGATATACTGTAGCCGAATGGAATCGTGCGTATTTTTTTCATTTTCTTGTTCTCCCCTTTCTCTGTATTTTTTCGGTTAACGTTATGCCGCCTTTTAAGTGGAATTTGATCTCTGTGTCTGATATGACCATTATTCTTTCAACCGTATGATCGAACTTTATTTCATCAAAACCGTTTATAGGATTAGGTTCCTCAAAAACTGTTATTAGATCTTTTATTTGTTCTATTTGCTCATCAAATTCGTCATCTATTGTCATGGTACGAAATTGTTTCTGTAGTTGTGACAGCTTTATGTTCAATTCCTGCGACCGAACAGTAAAGTATTCGGTATCAAGTATTCCTTGACTTTTTAGCTGGGTCATCAGATGGTACTGCTCCTTCACTACGGCAGTTTCCTTTCTTATCGCAATTATTTGTTCGTTATCAGATGTGTTTTTATCCGATAATGCTTGAAGCTGTTTCAGCAGTGGGAGCAGTATCTGTTTGTAAGTGGCAGCCAGCTTGTTGTACATTTGTATAAAGGCGTTGTAAATATCCTTTTCTAGTACAGGTTTCATGCCACAATTATCTTTGTTTCTATCGTGGTTTCTGCATACCCATGAACAGTTGTTTACACGTTCCTTTCGTCTGAATAGAGTTCCGCATTCCCCACAGTACACCTTTTTGCTTAGTGGATAGGAAGTGTTTACTTCCCTGCCGACTTCCTTCTTCCGTTTTTCAATAAGCTCCTGAGCTGAAGCGAATGTTTCTTTGGATATTATGGGTTCCTGAGTCTTTTTGACGTAGTACATAGGCTTTTCGCCTTTGTTCCTTACAGTCCTGAACGGAAGCGTGTCGGTTGTATATTGTTTGTGGAAAATTGCGTCACCGATGTATTTTGGGTTTCGCAGTATATACATTATCGCTGTATGATGCCATTTCTTTGATCCTTGTGGGAAAGGTATTTTTTGTAAATTAAGCTCATAAGCTATGTCGCACACTCCCACTCCTTGCAGGAATCTGCTGAATATCAGTTTTACGATTTTCGCTTCTTCTTGATTTACTATTGCCTTTCCATCTACAAAATTATAGCCGTATGGGACAGAAGGATTGATGTAGGTGCCATCCTCCATACGTTTGCGTATTCCCATACGGCAATTCTTTGATATTGATATTGATTCCTCTTGAGCAAATGAGCTGTACATCGCAAGGAACATTTCGGTGGTTATCTCGGATGTGTCTATACTCTCCTTTTCAAAGTATACTGATATACCGAGTGTTTTCAGCTCACGGACGGCTTCGAGACATTCCTTAGTGTTTCTTGCAAATCGTGACACTGATTTGGTAAGTATTCGGTCAATCTTACCCTTTCGGCAGTCGCTCATTAGGCGTTTGAAATCGTCACGCTTTTTTGCGGAGGTACCTGTGATTCCTTTATCGGCGTACATATCCACAAAAACTGTGTCGGGTCGGTTTTTCAGCAGCTCGGTGTAGTAGCTTATCTGAGCCGCAAAGGAGTTGAGCTGATCGTCACTGTCGCTCGATACTCTTGCGTATGCAGCGGTTCTAACTATCTCACTGCACCTTTCTTTAGCGGGGATTATTGTTATTTCCGCCATTTTCGTTCTCCTTTCTTCCTTTTTCACGACACAGTATACCGAAATTATTCCGTTTTATCTATCATCAAACCGGACAAAAACATCCACGGTTTTTTCGTGATTACTCACTAAATTGGACTTTGGTTCAAGTCTATGCGATAATCCGCTTAATGAACGCCTTCTCTATTTTTTTCATCTGCTCCTGTGTGATCAGCTTGTCCTGCAGAAGACCCTCAAGAAAACGCCTGCACAGGTGTATTTTGTATTTCATGAGTGCATCATTGTCTATCATTGCGTTCTCCTTTCTGACAAGCCAAAGCTGATGCCTATTGCTTCGTCTATCTGTTCCATGCTTTCCTGATCAGCCGTCCCAACATATCCGATGAGCCTGTCCTTATCAATAGTCCTGACCTGCTCGGTCAAAACTATTGAATTCTTACTGAGTCCCTCACAATAAATAGGAGCGTGGGTCGGCAGGTTTGTTTTTTCTGTTTTGCTTGTGATTGCGGCTACTATTGTTGTAGGGCTGAAAAGGTTTCCTTTATCATTTTGCAGTATTACAACCGGGCGTACACCACACTGTTCATAGCCTATAAAATTATTTAAATCGGCATAGTATATTTCGCCTCTTTTGATTTCCTTCATTTTATACCCCTTTTATGTATAGCGGCGGATCGTGTAAAACCACCCGCCGCCTATATATCAATCGTTTTTGACGTGTTGTTTGGTCAGTATTTATCCTGAATACCCCCTGACTGTGGGCAGTAACGGACCAGCTTGGCAGGCTTGCATGGGATTCTCACCCCTCCGAGGTTCTCTCCGAGCCGCCCTCATTGTGTGAACTGTGACTGG
>JAFLUG010000126.1 GCA_022508885.1 Oscillospiraceae bacterium
TCTCTCGTTCGGTGCGGGATTTGTTATAGCACGGATACTTCCCGGCATATTTTAGTCGCGGGCAAGTAAATCTATTTCAAACCAACTCTCCCTGACAGATTGACCTCGCCGTGTACACGGCGAGGTCAATTTTATTACAGAGCTGAAAAGAAAAAATCAGTTAGGCGGATCATCGTGCCACTCTGTATCCGTTCGGAACGATGGGCTGATCCCCTTGTGATCGAGGTAGGCTTTCAATCACGCTATACGCTTCTACGGCTTGAAAACAAATCCTGACTAACCTCGCGAAAAAACAGATCGCCGCCGATAGCAAAGAGGGTGAATTGACCGCCGAGGTCACAAAGCTGAAAAAAGAAAACAAGGCGCTGTCCATCGAAAACAGCAACCTCCGAGAGCAAGCTCAAGCTGCGCGGGAGCTGTTCTCACAATACAAGCGCTCCCCCACGGGCGTGCAGAGCATACCTCAATCACAGGGGAACCGCCGCGGCATTTTTCAGAAAAAATGGCATTAATGTTCAGCTTATAGATCAGTAAGCTAAAGTTATCAAATCAGCTGTTTGGCGATGATCTCATTTGCCTGCTCTACTACCAGCTTTCTTTCTTCGGGGGAATATGTAAACATATCGGAGGTCATATTATTTTTAGATAAAATGGCGAAAAGGAATGCTGCTGCACCTGTTAAATCTATAGTGTCTTGTTCACTCATGCTGTATTTATTTCTTATATCCCTTGAAATGGTAAGATGTTTGACGTTAAGCACCTTCATAATTTCCACAACTGAAGTAAAATCTTCATAAGTATCATTGATCCCGGGCATAATAATATATTTCAAAGATATTTGTCCGGGGCGGGTGGTATTCACAAAATACCTTGACAGATTTTCCGTTATTTTATCGAAATTATCAAAACCCTTGACTTTATGCCAGGTTTCCGGCGTTCCGGCATCAATGGAAAGATTTATAGCAGAATTCGGATTGTCATGCAGATTCTGCGCAACATCCTCATCGAATTTCATGCAGTTTGTGTAAAAAATTGCGTTTCTCCCCTTGAGAATTTTCATTAGTCTGTCGCGATAAGGATGAATCGCTATTTCGCCGCTGGAAATTTGCCATCTGGCATCAGGCGCGATCAGCCCCTGCTCTAATGCCAATTCCAAAACGGCAATTATATTATCAAAAAGCTTTACACTTTCTGTAATGTCCGGCTCATTTTTTTGAACCTCACAATAAATACAGCGGCATTGACAAGGCGAAGGATAAGCGGATAGATTTATATAATGTATAAGTCTGTCATTATTATAAGTTCTCGGTTGAAATTGGCTGCAATTAACACAGCCTTTGGTAAAGATCCGCTTTGAATTGTTTTGTATATTTCTGCATTCAGAATCGACCTTTGCGCATTTGTTGACAAATTTATACAATATTTCTTCCGCAGTTCCTTCAAAAGAGATTTGGGGAATATTGGGTATATTTTCACAACACAATGATATAATGGGATTGTTTTGCTTATCATTGTTGAAATTCATTGCATTCATTTGAATCAAACCACAACTACGGCACACCATATACTTTTCCTCCTATGATAGGGTTTAACCAATAAAATATGGCAAAAACGCATAAAGATTCAGCTGCGATTGCTTTTGCTTGCAACTCTGTTTTGAGTACTGAATTTATTTTACCATAAAACACGCGGAGTGTCAATAGCAGAGCTGGCTTGTAATGGGTTTAAAGCTCACAACCGGAATATGCAATGTTGGCATTATTACTTATATTTCGCAACAAGATAATCAAGAGTGGTCTGCGGTACAAGTTTTTGAAGCTCGGAAAATCTTCCGTTTTTGGCAAGCTCGCGGACGCGCGACGCGCTTATGGGCTTGGAATCAAGCTCGACGCGGGGAATCTCCACAAACTCTATGCCGTATTCCGGAAGTATCCGGCGCATAGACTCATTGTATTGTTTAGTCACATTGTCAAGCGGTTCCTCTCCGGCGAAGCGCTTGGTTATGTTAAGGCACGGAGCAATCTCGCGGGCGAATACATTTACATCAAGCGAGGTGTCAATTATCCTGTCCTGCATTTCGGATTTGTTGAAATATTCCGAAAAGGTCAGCGATGACAATACAAATCTTCCGCTGGGGATAATAGCAAGATTCGGTATATCCTTTGTACCCTCATCAACAAGCTTCAGACGTTCGTCAAACGAAAACTCCGACTTATCCTCCTCAACCAGAAACAGTATCAGAAAGCTGCACTGCTCCAACGCTTTGTCGATAAGATAGCGGTGACCGAGCGTAAAAGGATTGCAATTCATAACGACCGCACCGATGGTCTGCCTTAAAGAAGAATTGTAAAAATCCGTGAGAAAACGCTTGTATTCGGCAAGCTGCTCATTAGTGTTCTTATCAAAATCTGAATTGTTTGCCACGGTGCTTTCGGCATTTACACGCTTGGAAGCAAGCTCGCGGGCTTTGTCAAGTATGTCCTGCTCCATAAGACCTTTATAGAGCTTTTCAGCCACCAACTTCATCCCATCCGGAGCAAGGTGACCGCCCAAATCAATAAACACTTCATAATCTCGCGGTTCGCAAGCGGCATCCAGCATATCGATATTTGGTATTTGACCACCCGAAAAAAAGCCATTACAATACAAAACAATATCCCCGGGTTTTATCGGAAAAGAATTAAATAAAACAGAAGTCTGCTCCAAGGTCATGCCGCTGCTGCCTTCGAGAAAGAAGCCATAGTTATGTACTATGGCTTTATACTGCGGCGCGGACTCGTTTAATATTTTCTGTAAATGTGAGGCTATCGTATGCTCGTCTGATGCGCCTACACCAAATACAATGCACGGTCCATATATGTAAATATTTATATTCTTGCCATCTTGTAAAGGTTGATGGCAGGTCACACGATGTCCGCCGGAAATATTTATGTGCTTTCCATGAGTTTCCTCCAAACGGCGTGTGCCGATATTATCAATATAGGACCTTGGTGTGGAAAGAACCTCCAACACCCCTTTGTCATCATAAAACTGGCTTAATACTGACGATTTAGGATTTCTTTGTATAAACCCAAAACCGGCATTGTTACTTTGAATAAATTTTTCGTGTTCGGTCCATCCGCTTGAAGGAAATCTTGGAAGGTTAAACTCCACAACAGTCACACCGGGATGAGTTTGCATAAACTTTTCCAGTATATTATAGACCTCTCTGGGTCTGGTGTAAATCAAATCGCTGTATGTGTCAAAACCCACCGAGTCTATAACAGTTTTGGAAAATTTATCATAAACTACAAAATTCAACCCCCTTGAATTCGGGAAATATTCCGTACCGTTGATCTTAATACTGCTCATCAAGGCACCCGGAGCGCTCCAACACTTGCTGATAACCTCAACCTTATCCTTCGTATCAAGCTTCACCTGCACTTCAAGAATACTTTTTTGATTCAGCTCCAGCTTTTCAAAAAGCACAACTCCCTCGTCGATTACCGCTATATAAGGACATCGGAATTTATTGTATAGATCAACTTTCAGACCGATATCCATAACTTCTTTTGAAATAGCTTGTGTATAGGCAGGACCGCATGGCGTATCATATGCTGTTATAATAACGCAATATTTTTTAGCGAAGCTTTTCAGCATTCTAACATAATTTAAAAAATTATGTTCGTTTCTCAGCGTTTCTTCCGTCAATCCGCTTGGCATAGAAAATTTTTCTTTGGAAATATGACTTTTCATAACATTGTACCCTCACTTGAAAACATTTTACACTAAGCCGATATAAAAAACATTTGTGCGTTTTCATTATAACATATTCTATAATTACCTGTCAAGCAGTCCTTTCACACCTTTCTATATTATCGGTCTTATTCGGTTGCAGTTACGCTCCCGTTTATTTGTTTAAATTCAGAATAAAATCACAGTCTATCAAGTTTTTGCGCCAACTCCTGCGGAAGAGGAGGATACATATCCTGACATCTGTTGCCCCGCG
>JAFLUG010000127.1 GCA_022508885.1 Oscillospiraceae bacterium
CCGTAGAGGGCATGATAAAGATAGTCTACGAGCTGCTCAAGGATAAGCTGAATATTGTAAAGCTCACCTTCACCAGCGGAGTAAATGGAGCTACCCAAGAATACGAGCCGAAAAAGAGCATTGACCGCTGTCCGCTGTGCGGTGTTGCTCTGAACGAGAACGGAGTTTGTGAAAAGTGCGGCTATAAGAAATAACAGCGATCCACACATTTGACCACCTGTCGTGATCTGAACCCTCACGGTTCTGACAGCGTCAGGTGTTTTGTTATAATACCTTATACACTACAGTTTTGTGGTTAATCAACCTGAATTTCAAAATATACACAAAAATCAAAACAGTTCAAAATCGGAAACAAAAAAGAAAAAGAACCGAACCTGAACCTCCATAGTCCGGTTTTAATTTCGTGAAAGCCGCACAACAATAAGGAATGTAATACAATTGTATATTTTGAGTGTGTCACAATTGGATTCAGACAGTATAACATTCACGCAGTTCCGGTTTGTGGTATTGACAAATCTTGAAAAATGCGCTATAATATTATCAAGAAAAACAGATCGTCGAAAAAATCTTTTTTGCAAAGGTCAGACAGCGACGAGGCGCCGCTTGCATTACATCTCACAGCGGAAGATGTAATGTGTTTTCAGAATCAAACGCTCCTTACTGAAACGGAAGGAGCGTTTGAATTATATTTTCAGTCAGCACGGGCGAAGCTTTTCCTGTGGCTGTTTCTCAATGCCTTCAGCGCCTGAATTGCTTCTGACTGATCTTAGCATCGGAGGAATTCAATTGAAAGAAAAGATGCCGAGAATTCAATACTGGGATAACATAAAAGGAATCCTTATTATTATAACGGTATTCGCGCACATTCTATTCCAGCTTCAGGATAACTTTGAAATAATTAACAACATTGTTGATTACATATATATGTTTCATATGCCGGCATTCGTTTTTGTGTCGGGATATTTCGGAAAGAGCGAACGCTCCAGAAGCGCCGAGGCGATCATCAGGCTTATTTTCCTATACTTTGTTTTCAACAGTATAATGGGATTTTTGTTCGGATTTGGACAGCTTCTTGTACCCAGGTATTCTTATTGGTATCTATTGGCGCTTATCGTATGGAGATTGACCGCGCCTTATCTCGCGAAATTTCGTGAGATAAATCTTATCCTGTTTGCCATAACCATTTTCGCGGGATTTTTTTCTTCAATAAACAACACCTTCGCGGCGGCAAGGATCCTTGCGTTCTATCCGTTTTATATGCTCGGATATAAGCTGACGGCAGAAAAAAGCGACGAGCTTGTAAATACCAAATATACTAAGCGCCTGCTTAAAGGCATTACAGCTCTGGCAGCGGCCGGAACAGCGGCATATTTTGCATACGGCTATTTTGGCTATTCGGATGATTCTCTTCAGATGCTCGGCTACGATCATCCTATTGGAGCATTCGGAAGGATCGCGCTGTTCGTTATCGCGTATCTCGCGATTTACGCGCTCAGAAACATTTGTCCAGATAAAAAAATACCGCTTTTGTCCATGCTTGGACGAAATTCCTTGTGGATATTCCTTTTGCACCGTCCCTTTACGCTGTGGCTGAGTGATTGGCTGGCCGATAAAGGCATTGGTATTGTTTTCATCGCGTCGGCTCTGGGAACAGCCGCTATCTGCTTTGCTTTCGGCAATGGATTCGTTGTAAAGTATCTTAACAGATTCGCGGATTCCGGAGTTGTGTTATTTGTTGGAGAAGACACTAAGAAATTCACCTTTGCAAAACTCGCCGCGGCTCTTATTGCCTTAGGTTTTGTAGCTTCTGTCGTGATCAGCTCGTATTCCGGCATTGATTTGACAAACAACGACGAAACTTTAACTGAAAATAATAAAGATGAAATTATATATCCGGTCATGAGCAGCGCTCAGAAGTACGCGTTTGATAACGCGTTTCATATAACGTTCGCGGGAGACCTGATACTTCTTGAGGACCAGGTAAAGCGCGGCTATACCGGTGACGGATATGATTTCTCGGAGGTTTTTGAGTACGCAAAGAAGTATATCGCTTCAGCCGATTACGCGATAGGCGTTTTTGAGGGACCTATGGCGGGCGAAGACGCGGGGTACAGCACGAGCAATTTTGACGACGGCAAAAAGCTGTATCTGAACTTTCCGGATGAATTTGCAGAAGCTGTGCAGGACGCCGGCTTTGACCTTGTAACCACCGCAAATAATCATGTCCTTGACAGGGGGCCCGATGGCGCGTTTCGTACGCTGGATGTCCTTGATGAGATCGGCCTCGATCATACCGGTTCGTACCGAAACGAATCGGAAAAGCAAAATAACCGCGTCAAGCTCGTAGAATGTGACGGCATCAGAATGGTGTTCCTCTCTTACACTTACGGGAGCAATTATTACAATATTTACGAAGGCGAGCTTTCGTATGTTACCTCGGCGATTTCGGGAACCGAGGGCGAACAGTTTGAAAAGCTGAAAGCACAGGTCGAACGGGATTTTGAAGAAGCAAGATCGCTCTCTCCCGATCTTATCATAGTTCTTCCGCATCTCGGTACGCAGTTTTCAAATGAGCCCGATGACGAGCAGATTGTGTGGTTTGACATTTTCAAAGAATTTGGTGCCGACATCATATTGGGCGACCACCCACATGTTGTCGAACCCGTTCTCATCGAAGATTATAACGGACGAAAAGTCTTTACCGCATACTGTCCCGGAAATTTCGCGAATGTCTACCGTAAAAATCAGGGAGATACCAGTATGCTTGTAGACGTTTACATAGACCGCGATTCAAAACAGGTCATAGGCGGCGGGATAGTGCCGCTCTATACGCAGTCTTCGATCGACGGCAACTATCGCGCGCTTCCGATCTATGAGATCGTATATAATTATGGGCTCAGAAAACAGCTTAGTACAGATGATTATGCCCGTGCGCAAAACGCGCTTGATATTATTGCAAGCGTAGTGTTCAATACTAAAATGGATATTTCCTCAATTACCGAAAGATACTACTTCGATGAATCGGGGTTTATTCGTATTAAAACAAGCGGTCTGGAATTGACAGAGGAAATGAAAAACGGCGAGCTGTACAAAGCTTTTGAAAAAGCCGACAGCATATGCTTTATAGGCGACAGCCTTACCGAGGGTACCAAAAACGGCGGATGTCCTTGGTATGAGCCGATAGAAGAGTATCTTTATGAGAAAGAGATATATAATTTTTCAAAAGGCGGTTGTACGGTCTCTTACATAAATGAAAACGCGGATAGTATTCCCATCGCCGACTTATATGTAATCGCTGTCGGCACGAACGATGTAAGGTATCGCGACCGGACTCAGTGCGCTATGACTGCCGAGGATTATGTAAACGAGATCGACAAGCTCAGAGCAACTCTTCTGAAAAAGAACGACAAAGCGGGATTTGTGTTTATAGCTCCTTGGTATTCAACGGACGGCGATCCGTTCTGCCCGCTTTCTTATGACTTGAAAACACAGTTAAACGATGAATATTCCAAAGCATTGAATGAGTATTGCGATGAGCAAAAAATCGCGTTTATAAATGCCAATACTTATATACGAAATATGCTTTGCCAGAATCCGGACAGTCAGTTTCTGCTTGACCATATTCATCCAAACTCCGGAAAAGGCGTTGTTATGTATTCCGAAGCGGCGCTTTTATATTGAATCAAATTTATACAGTATTGACAATTTGAAAAATATGTTGCAATATTATCATTAAAAACAGGCTGTCGAAAAAATCTTTTTTATAAAGGTTAGACAGCAGGGCAAGCCCTGCACCCGGTTCCCAATGAAACGTTGCTT
>JAFLUG010000128.1 GCA_022508885.1 Oscillospiraceae bacterium
GGAAAACTTTCTGTAGAAAGTTTTCCCTCAGACTCCCTTTCAAAGACTTTTTGTAAGCTTATGCGGTCAAAACCGAAACGCTATCCTTCCGACCTGCTGTTGATAAGCTCCGCGTAAAACCCTCCCTTTTCCATAAGCTCGGCGTGGGTTCCCTGTTCGACGATATGCCCCGACTTCATCACGAGGATACAGTCCGCCTCGCGTATGGTGGAAAGGCGGTGAGCTACGACAAAGCTCGTTCTGCCTTTGGTCATCGCGTCAAAGGCACTTTGTATCTTCATTTCCGTTCGGGTATCTATCGAGCTTGTCGCCTCGTCGAGAATAAGCATCGGCGGCAGTGACAGCATAACCCTCGCTATCGACAACAACTGCCGCTGACCCTGCGACAGCTCCGCGTCGTTGGTTATCACCGTGTCATAGCCGTTTTCGAGGCGTTTTATAAAGCTGTGAGCGTGCGCCGCCTTTGCCGCGGCTATTACCTCATCGAGCGTCGCGTCGGGCTTTCCGTAGGCGATGTTCTCGCGCGCCGTGCCCTTGAATACCCATGTATCCTGAAGCACGATGCCGTAGCTCGCCCTCAGACTGTCGCGCGTTATTTCCTTTATCGGCGCTCCGCTTACGCGGATCTCGCCGCCCGTAACGTCGTAGAATCTCATCAGCAGGTTTATAAGCGTTGTTTTCCCGCAGCCCGTGGGACCCACTATCGCGATATGCTGTCCGCTTTTTACGTCGAGCTTAAGTCCCTCGATAAGCGGCTTTTCGGGAACATAGCTGAAATAAACGCCGTCAAGTTCTACCGTGCCGTCGCAGTTTTCGAGAACAGCTTTGTCCTCGTCGGGGCTTTCCGCGTTTTCATCAAGCAGCGCGAATATCCTCGAAGCGGAAGCCAGCGCGCTCTGAAGCTCGGTTACTACTCCCGATATCTCGTTAAAGGGCTTGGTGTACTGATTAGCGTACTGTAAAAAACAGCTCAGGTCGCCCACTGTAAACCCGCCGCTTGCGGCTTTTACCGCGTTTAACGCGCCGAACACGCCCACCCCCGCGTATACGAGGGAGTTTACAAATCTCGTGCTCGGATTGGTGAGCGCCGAATAAAACTGCGCTCTGCGTCCGCAGACATTAAGGCGCTCGTTTATCTCGCCAAATTTCTCCTCGGCGGTCTTTTCAAACCCGAACGCCTTTACAAGCCGCTGAGCGCCTATCCTCTCGTCGATAAAGCCCGTAAGCTCGCCCTTTATAGCGCTTTGCTCGCGGAATTTGTTGAAGCACAGCTTTGATATCACCGCCGCCACCGCAAACGAAAGCGGCGTTATTATTACGACAACAAGCGTTATCTGCCAGTTGAGCGTTACCATGAAAACAAGCGTTCCGATTATGGTGACAACTCCCGTAAACAACTGCTGAAAGCCCTGCAAAAGCCCCTCGCTGACGGCGTCAACATCGTTTACCACTCTTGACAAGATATCCCCGTGACTTTCCGCGTCGATATATTTCAGCGGCAGTCTTTGCAGGTGCGCGAAGATATCCGTGCGCAGCTGCTTTACCGTCTTGTGGGAAATTTTGTTCGTCGCGAAATACATCAGCCACTGAAGCACAGCCACAACGGGAATAAACGCCGCGATTTCGATAAGCACGGGAGTCATCTTCGCGAAATCAACTCCGTTTGCGGTGATGCAGTCCACCGCTCTGCCTATCAGCACCGTTATATACAGCGACAACAGAACGCTCCCCGCCGCGCAGATAAGGCTGAGAAACACCAGTCCCAGTGAGGATTTTACATATTTCAGAAGGCGCGCCAGAGTGCCTTTTTTTGCGCCCTTTTTTGTTTTACTCATTTTCCGCCGCCTCCATTTCCTCAATTTCCTCCTCGGAGTATTGCGTGAGGCATATCTCGCGGTAGACGTGACAGGTCTTTAAAAGCTCGGCGTGAGTGCCTATCCCCACCGCCTGCCCGTCGTCAAGCACGATAATTTTATCCGCGTGGAGAATGGAGTTTGCCCTCTGCGAAATAATAACGCAGGTCATTGAAAGCTCGCCTATCGCCTTTCTTAGCTTCGCGTCGGTGGCGTAGTCAAGCGCACTCGAGCTGTCGTCGAGTATCAGTATCTCGGGGCTTTGCGCAATCGCGCGCGCAATAGTAAGGCGCTGTTTCTGTCCGCCCGAAAAGTTCTTTCCGCCTTGCAAAACCTGCGCGTCAAGCCCGCCGTCGAGCTTATCCGTAAACTCCGCCGCCTGCGCGGCTTCGAGTGACTTTTGAATTTGCTTGTCCGAAATATCGCTTCTGCCGAGGGTCATATTTTCGCGGAGACTTCCGCTCAACAATTCCGCCTTCTGCGGAACAAGCGCTATTATTCTCCGAAGCTCTTCGAGCGGATACTCTCGGATATCAGCGCCGTTTATCTTTACGCTTCCGCTTGACACGTCGTAGAATCTGCACATAAGGCTCGCTATCGTAGTCTTTCCCGAGCCTGTGCCTCCGATTATCCCGAGCGTTTCGCCGCGCTTTAATTCAAACGAGATCTTGTCGAGAGCGTTCTCGCCCGTCGAGTATGAAAAGTGAACGTTGTCGAACTCCACCGCGGGAGCGTTTTTATCCTGTACGGGAGAGCTTTCGGGAGAGGTTATCGAGGACTTCATATCGAATACTTCGTTTATTCTCGCCGAAGAAGCCGCCGCCTTGGTGAATATCGTCACGAGATTCGCCACCACCACCAGTGCGAGCGATATCTGCGTCATGTAGTTTACAAGCGCGATTATCTTTCCCTGCGTCAGTCCGTCTATGCCATCGTTTACAAAGCCGCCGCCCAGCCACACGATAAGCAGATACGCGGCGTTTACCGCAATGAATATCGCGGGATTTAACAGTGCGTTTATCCTGCCCGCCTTTACGGCGAACCTGCGGTATTCCTCGGCTTCGGCTTCAAAGCGCTCTTTCTCGTAGTCCTGCCGCGAAAACGCGCGGACGACTCTCACTCCCGAAAGGTTTTCGCGGGTTATGCGCGAGATTCCGTCGAGCGACTTCTGCTGTTTTTTAAACAGCTTTACCGTGGCTTTCATTATCGGGTACATGATAAGCACTATCACCGCCATTGACCCGAAGAAGATAAGCGACAGCCGCTGGCTGATAGATACCGACATTATCGCCGCGCCCACCACTAAAAACGGCGCTCTCACGACAAGTCTTATCAGCATAGCGACGGCGGTCTGCACCTGATTTACGTCGTTTGTAACGCGCGTTACGAGCGCGGCGCTTCCAAGCGTGTCAAGCTCTTTGTGGGAGAGGGTGTTTATGTGGGCATAAAGATCGCTTCTGAGCCTTGTGCCTACTCCCTGCGAAGCGACAGAAGCCATATACTGGCACACCAGCGCGAACGACAGCCCGCACACCGCGAGGACAACAAGTATTATCCCGTTCTGCCATATATAATTCTCGTCGCCGTTTGCTATTCCGTCGTCGATTATCCGCGCCATAACCAGCGGCACTATAAGCTCGAAAACAGCCTCCGTCAGCTTGCATAAAGGACCTATCGTAACGTTTAATTTAAACTCTTTAAGATAACGCGCGAGCTTTATCAAATCATCTCACCCCCGTTTTAATGCGTGAATTACGAATTTGAAAAAACAACCCGCGTCTGGGTGACGCGGACTGTTTTGATTGCAACAACTGTTAGAGCATGTTCACACAAATGCTCAACGCTCGTCTTGCGGCGGATTTTCCGCATAACTTCGTTAATTTTTCTTGA
>JAFLUG010000129.1 GCA_022508885.1 Oscillospiraceae bacterium
GCAGCGCATTCGTAATGCGCAGGTCGGGGGTTCGAGTCCGTTCACCAGCTCCAGCAGGGCAAGCCCTGCACCCAGTACGTCCCGCGCATTGTTGCGGGACGATTACTTTACGCTCGAATACGACGAAATCTTTTTTTGTAAAGGTTAGACATAGATATAAAAACCGTTCTAACTATGTTTGAGCGGTTTTTGGTTATATCAGCTTATCTTGGACAGATACACGAGCATAAAAACTTGCGGTAATGTTAAAAGTATCCGTGATTTGATAATTGCATGACCATCGGGATTTGTACAGTTATATTGTAACAGGAGGGAAAACAAATGCGGCAGAAGATAAAACAAACGCTGAAAAAGATCATTCCGCTAAGAAAAAGAAAAACTTTAGAGCATTATATGAATGCATTAGCCGTTGCGGAAAACGAGAATGCGCAATTAAAGGATGCCATAGAAAAAAATAATCGTGAAATCAGCGAGTTGAAAGATACCATAAATAAGAAAACAAGCGAAATCGACACTTGGAGAGAGAATCTGTTAGCCCTTCAAAAGAGACTTCGTAAATATGAAAATTTCAACGAGTGGGAGTATATTGAGCATTTTGAGGATTGGTGGGCACCGCGTTCACAGCTCATGAACGGCTATATCAAACCGGAATGCGGATCATTGCTTGATCTGGGCTGCGGCAAAATGCACATTCGCAAGTACTTAAACGAACAGATCAAATACTACGGATGTGATTATAAGAAACGCGATGAGGAAACTATTGTATGTGATTTAGCCAAAGGGGAGTTCCCTTCCATTTCTGTTGACACAATTTTTATAGCCGGGGTACTGGAATATCTTAACAACTGGCGCGACGTTCTGAAAAAGTGTTCCGATCAATGCTCTCAGATAGTTATGAGTTATTGTACTATAGATGTTGCACCGCAGAGAAATCCGGTTTGGGTCAATTGCGCCACTCATCAGGAAATAGTCGATGAGATGTTAAAAAACGGATTTAAGCTTATAGATTCGACAACGTGGGCGGAAACGAACGAGGTATTTAATTTTGAAAAAATCAACACATAAATGCAAAAGCTTCATGTTTCCTTGCTTATTCGCAGCGCTGCAGTCGGGGCTTTGAGTCCCTTCACCGGCTCCGGCAGGGCAAGCCCTGCATTATAATCGTCCCGCACGTTGTTGCGGGACGATTTCATCTAAACATTTTCCCAAAAAAGTAAAGAACAACAACTCCGTACATACAGTACGGAGTTGTGTGCTTAATATGACCGGATTTTAGCATCTGTAATTCTTGACAATATCTCTGAGCAGCGTTGCGTCACCATTCAGCTCTTGTGCGGCTGCCGCGCTTTCCTTGGCGCTTGTGGAAGCGGAGATAACATAATTTGATACAAGATCTACCTGCTCGTTTAAAGTGCCTATCTGAGTGCGCTGTTCATGAGACACCTCATTGATGCGGACAATTATCTCATCTATCTTTTCGGTATGCTCCACCACTTTGAGCAGCGACTCGGAGGTGTCATCGGCAATTTTACGTCCGTGCATTACGGCGTTTACTGAGCGCTCGATAAGCTCGGCGGTCTGTTCGGAGGCTTCCGAACTCTTTGCGGCGAGGTTTCGTACCTCGTCAGCAACTACCGCAAAGCCTTTGCCGGCTTCGCCGGCTCTTGCGGCCTCAATAGAGGCGTTGAGCGCGAGGATATTCGTCTGGAAGGCTATATCCTCAATGGTGTTGATTATATTCTTTATTTCCTCGGAGGCGGAAGATATCTCGTCCATAGCTCCCAAAAGCTGACTCATCTGCTCGCTGCTGGTGTTGACCACCTCGGCGGTATTGAGCGCTATCTTTCTGGCGTCATCGGTGCCTGAAACGTTGCTTTCTATATTTGCCGAAACAGTGCTTATACCTTGGACGATATTATCAATGATCTCCGTCTGCTTTGCAACGGATTCCGCAAGGAGAGTAGAACCGTCAGATACCTCTCCCGCGCTTTCAGCAACATCTCCCGAGGCACGCTCGATACCGTCGAACACTCCCGAAAGGTCGGTGGATATCCTGTCAAGGGACTCCTTGATTGTGACATAGTCTCCAATGTACTGCGTATCAGAACTGCGGCTGAAATCTCCGTGGGCGATTCCTTCAAGGCGGTAGGAGATATCGTTTATGTACTTTTTTATCGAAGCGTTGTTGTTTTCAATCGTACGGCATACCGTGCCTATCTCGTCATCCGCGCTATAGTCAAAGTTTACGTCAAGGATACCCTGCTCTACATCCTCCGCCTTGACAGCGATCTTTCTCAGCGGGGCGAATGAGGTTTTCAACAGAAGGTTCATTATCAACAGGATAAACAATGAAAAACCGATAAGCACCCCGACAAATATCAGGATAATCTTCACATATACCTCGTTGTATTCCGTGTTGTTTAGCACATACCCAAGCTTCCAGCCGGTGGACTCCAGCTCCGTCTCGCAGTATCTCGCAGTCACGCCGTTGTAGTCGGTTATATATGGGAGCGACGCGGTATCCATATTGACGGAATAACCTTTCATTACGTCGGTAATGTCGGTAAACACATCGTTTTCATTCTCGTCAAGTACTGCCTGAAAATCCGTATTCTTATGCGTGATGATCGAGCCGTCGGCGTCAGTCATCAGAGCGTATCCGTTTTCATCAACGTGCAGGTCGCTTACGTATTCCGACAAAGTGTCAAGAAACACATCTATCGCAATAGAACCCGCAAGGCCGTTTCTGGATATAAATTTTCTGGAAATGGTAATTACCATACGCTGCGTCAGAGCATCGGTATACGGACCGTCTACAACCGTACCGTCGGAGCTCATTGCCAGAGAATACCAGCTTCTGTCGGTGGGATCGTAATAATCGGGTGACCATTCGTCGCTGAACAGATAGCTTTTATCAGCGAAGCCCACATAGCAGGCAAATATCTCACTGTCCATCTCGGTGCTGTATTGCAGGAATTTCAGATACTCGTCGCGGTCTGCGGTGAGATCTCTGTCCGAAGCATCCATCGCCATAAATTCCAACAGGGCGATCTTTTCGTTGAACCACGAGTCCATAAGGTTTTTGCAGGAATCAACAGAGGCTGCGACAGCCTGCTTTTTCTGCTCCTGATGATTAGTCACCGCGATTATGCAGGCAATAACCGATACGATCATCACGACAAACGCCGCGGTCAGGGTTATTGTAAATGTCAGACGCTTTCTGACGCCCGGTTTATTCATTTTCTGATCCTCCTTAATTTTACAAGAACATACCCGAAATGAATAATATACAGCTTTTGCTGTTTTGCATGATTTTCCGATTTCACAGAGAAAAACGAAGTATTTGTATCCGCGAGTACGTTAGATGTACTAAATATTTCCTGTATATTATAACATAAATTCCGGAAAAAACAATGCTTTTTGGCTGCTTTGTTTTTATTTATCAGAAAAAAGACGAAACAAAAAACGCTATCGGCACAAAGACTGACTCAGTTGTGATCGTAATCGCCGTCGGACGGGTGAACCGGCGGACGGTCGATATTCGCTAAGAACACCGTGTATATTCTATCAGCGTAATTCAATAAAAGTCAATAATTTATAAAAAAGTGCTTGACAAACTGTCAGCATTATGATATAATATCAATGTTGAATTTCTGGGTGTGGCGCAGATTGGTAGCGCGCTACCTTGGGGTGGTAGAGGCCGCAGG
>JAFLUG010000013.1 GCA_022508885.1 Oscillospiraceae bacterium
AAGTTTTGGGAAAGGTTCCAAGGAAAACCCTTTTTCAAAAGGGTTTTCCTTGGTCACGCCAAAAAGGCGCTAAAGGGTGTGGGGAAAACAAGAGTTTTCCCCACATTTGATTTGCGAAGCAGAGCTTCGCAAATCAAATCTAACGGTGAAAGCGTGCAGGAGAAACAAGAGTTTCCTATTGTACCGACAGGTTCTCTCGCAATTTTTTCAGTTACAATAACAATGCGCAGTGGATTGCTCTAAAATAATCTTGTGGGGAAAAACCCTTCTGTAGAAAGGTTTTTCCCCACACCCCTTTTCCAAAGACTTTTTGTACGCTTGCCGCTAACTTTTCTTCATTGTCAGCGATATCCTCCCGCGCTTTAAGTCAACGTCCAATACCCGAACCTTTACCACGTCGTTTACCTTTACAACGTCAAACGGATTCTTCACAAACCTGTCCGCAAGCTGCGAGATATGCACCAGACCGTCCTCGTGTACGCCGATGTCCACAAACGCGCCGTAATCCACTACGTTGCGAACTGTTCCCATAAGCTCCATTCCGGGCTTTAGGTCCTTAAGCTCCATAACGTCGCCGCTTCTCATAAGAGGCGGCGGAAGCTCGTCGCGCGGGTCGCGCCCCGGCTTTTCAAGCTCCTTTGCTATGTCCTCAAGCGTCGGCAGTCCCGTGCCGGTTTCCTCGGCAATTCCGCGAAGTTTGACGCTTTTAAGCTTTTCGCGTATCTTTTCGGCGTTTCCGAGCTCACTGTCGGAAATGCCGCATTTGTCCATAAGTAATTTCGCCGCTTCGTAGCTCTCGGGATGAATGCCCGTGTTATCGAGCGGATTTTTTCCGCCTGAAACGCGCAGAAATCCCGCGCACTGCTCATAAGCCTTTGCGCCGAGCTTTTTTACCTTCAAAAGCTGCTTTCTGTCGGTAAACTCGCCGTTTTCCTCGCGGTATGCGACAATGTTCTTCGCAACCGCCGAGTTTATTCCCGAAATGTATGAAAGCAGGGAATAGGACGCGGTGTTTAAGTCAACTCCCACCGAGTTAACACAGTCCTCTACAACTCCCTTAAGCGCGTCGTCAAGCCTCGCTTTCGGCATATCGTGCTGATACTGTCCGACACCTATCGCCTTCGGGTCGATCTTAACAAGCTCCGCAAGCGGGTCCTGAAGCCTGCGCGCAATAGACACAGCGCTTCTCAGCGAAACGTCATAATCGGGGAACTCCTCCGCCGCGAGTTTGGAGGCTGAGTACACCGATGCCCCCGCCTCGGAGACTACCATATATTGCACCTTGCTTGTTATTGATTTCAGCATATCCGCCGTAAACTGCTCGGTTTCGCGCGAGGCGGTGCCGTTGCCGATAGCGATTGTCGAAACGTGGTGCTTTTCTATCATCGCCGAGAGAATTTTCTTGGCGGTCTCCGCTTCGTTTTTAGAGCGTGTGAGATAAACTATCGCAGTATCAAGGACCTTTCCCGTGCTGTCGACTACCGCGCATTTACACCCGTGAGCATATCCCGGGTCAAGTCCGAGCGTTACGGTGTTTTTAACGGGCGGCGCCATGATAAGCTGGCGAAGATTTGAAGCGAACACTTTTATCGCGCCCTCGGCGGCGTTTGCAGTAAGCATTGAGCGCACCTCGCGCTCGATAGACGGGAAGATAAGGCGCTTATAGCTGTCCTCGCACGCCGCGCGGACAAGCCCTCCGCAAAGGCTCGTGTTTTTCACAAGCTCTTTTACACACATTTTTTCGCCTATTCCGTCTGACAGCGAGACCGTGACCTTCAGCGCCTCTTCCTTTTCGCCTCTGTCAAGCGCCAGAACGCGGTGTCCCGCGATCTTTCCCACAGGCTCGGAATATTCAAAATAGTTTTTGTACACGTCGTTTGCTTCTTCGCTTGCGGCAGCGGAAGAAATCATCCCGTGCGCGAAAATCTCCTCGCGTAATTCTTTTCTCAGCTCCGCGTTGTCCGAAAGGTCCTCGGCGATGATGTCCATTGCTCCCTGAATGGCTTCCTCGGCAGAATTTACACCCTTTTCCGCGTCAATAAACGCCTCGGCTTCTTTTTCTGGAACCGTCGCGGTGTTCTGCTCGAGAATAATTTCCGCAAGCGGCTCAAGCCCTTTTTCTCTCGCGACAGAACCGCGCGTTTTGCGCTTGGGTTTGAACGGGCGGTAGATGTCCTCGACCTCCACAAGCGTTTCGGCTTTGGCGATAGCCGCGGCGATCTCGTCAGTCATTTTTTCCTGCTCGGTAATCGACGAGATGATCTCTTCCTTGCGCTTTTCCAGACCGCGCAGATAGCTCAGCCTGTCCGCAAGCTCGCGCAGAACAGTATCGTCGAGCGAGCCTGTCTGCTCCTTTCTGTAACGCGCGATAAACGGGATAGTCTTGTCGTCGTCGATAAGGGCTACCGTGTTGTCTACCTGCTCTTTTCTGAGCTTAAATTCCTGTGCTAATTTTTCGTTGATGTCCATAGTTTTCTCCTTAATTTATTTATTCTACAAAATCATACATATATATGAGGAAGCTTCCATTCGCCGTCCTCAAGTACGATATATCCTTCTTCAGCGTAATCGTAATATAACTCCTCGTATCTGAATTCTGTATTCGGCTCGTAAGCATAATCATCTTTAAGAAATGTAAACTCAATTTTTCCGTCCGATTTAGCGGTAACTCTTGCCGTATTATAGTCCAAATTCAACTGGTGAACACCAAATGCGTTAATGTGATACATACGACCGCCTGCCTCGAGATAATACGGAGGCATATACACCTCTGTGTCGCTGTCAAGCGTAACAAGAAGAACTCCGTCCTCTTCGCCCGTTACAGTACCCTTTGCAACACGCTTCATAAACTCCGCGGTTTCCTGCTTGGTAAAAAACCTGCCGACGATCTTTTCCATCTCGTCGCGGGTTGAGGGAAATGTGAGAGTATAGTCTTTGTAGTTTTCCGGAATGATATGATAAGAGTCATATTTGTATGCATTCCTATCATCGTATCTGCTGTCGCCGTTAAATCTTATTTTTTGCTCTACGGGTTCTCTGACCGTAAATGAGTAAAACCAACCGTAAGCCTCATACGCGCCTCCCGAAATCAATCCGCGTAATATCTCCTGAAGCTCCAAATCCTCGTCGGTAAAGCTAAGCGGCGTAAGTCCTTCGGTCGGGTCGGAGGAACTTTCGGAGCTTGAACTGTTTGTCGTTGTTGAAGAACCGCCCGATATTGCCGAGGAACCGCCTGAAGCTGTTGAATCACTGTCTGCCGAGGAATTTTCCGAATTTGCAGAGCTTGTCGAACTGCTTTGCATATCGGAGCTTTCCGTCAGTTTGTCGCCTGTGCAGGCAGTAAGTAAAAGTGCCGATAATAAAATGATTGCTGTGAATCTCTTCATAAAAAATTATACTCCCCAGATCTCATGAATATCTTGAAAATCTATAGGCTCAATAATACGACCCCAACCGAATTTCCATACGCCGTTTTCCTTTTTCAGCACGCCTTTTCCCGGCATTGCGTTTCCTATACCATCAATGTAGAAAAAATATGAAAATACGATCTCATCTTCTGTCTTTGTAATGACCTTTGCCATCATACCGGGACACGGCAGTTTCGTATTACCCGGACCAATCGGAACATGATACAATCTGCCGTTTATTTCAATAAGCAGCGGCTCATATGGCTCAGAGTAATCCCGAAGAACGATCCGGTCATTTTCAATATCCGCGTATGCTCTGTAATCATCAATAGAACCTGAGAAAAAATACTGTTGGTACAGAGCATTAAATTCGTCAAAATTGTTGAAATAAGTATTGGGCATAATAAAGTAAGGAAGCTCCATGCCTTTGTATTCCAGTATATACTGATATTTGTGTTCGGCATCGGTGTTTATCTCATATTCAAGCTCATAAATGTTATCATAATAAATGTTATAATGTAATGCACAATACAAAAAGAGAGCCATGGGATAGTTTTTCTTCAAGAATGATTGAAGCCATAGGTCGTCCTCTGTGAAATCATCATACTCAAAGTCGTCAAAATATACAACATCATATTCATGCGGTGTTTCCGCCGAGCTTTCGTTGCTGCCCGAATTTTGTGTATGATCCGATGACGAGGAGTCTTCATATGTGCTGCCGTCCGGATCCGAAGATGAGCTTGAAGTGCTTGATAAACTTGTCGAACTGCTTTGCGTATCGCTTTCCGTCGGTTCTGTGTTTGTGCAGGCAGTAAGTAAAAGGGCCGATAATAAAATGATTGCCGGGAATTTTTTCATGATTTTTCCTTTCATAAGTTTATTTCAACCGTAGACGACTTGATATCATTGTACCATATTTTTCCTAAAATGTCAAACGGTCGGTTTGTATTTTTCCATAATTCTTACTGCGGTCTTTATCCCGTCGACCGCCGCGGACATAATTCCCCCCGCGTAGCCCGCGCCCTCGCCGCAGGGGTAAAGGTTTTCGGCACAGAGCGCCTGTCCGATGTCGTTTCGCGGTATTCTTACAGGCGAGGAGCTTCGCGTTTCTATTGCGGTAAGAACGCTGTCACTGTCCGAAAAGCCTTTTATTTTCCGCTCGAATTGACGAATACCCTCGGCGAGATTTTCCGAGATATACTTGGGAAACAGCTCCCGAAGATCCGCGCTCTCAACTCCGAGCGGATAAGTAGGCGTGACCTTTCCGAGGGAAAATGAACCGCTTTCGCCGATAAATTCGCGCGTAAGCATCGCGGGAGCTTTTCCGCTTGATTTTCCAAGTAAAAATGCTTTTTCTTCCAGCCTGTGTACGAAGTCAATACCCGAAAGCGGATCATTCGGATCTTCAAAATCCTCGGGGAAGACCGAGACCAGAACAGCGCTGTTCGCGTTTTTACCCGCGCGGTCAAAGTTGCTCATGCCGTTTGTAAGGACTGTGCCGTCGGTATTCTGCGAAGCCACGACAAATCCTCCCGGGCACATACAAAATGTATACACCCCGCGGTCGTTTTCGCGGCGCTTGTCATGATAAGAAAGAGCGTATTCGGCGGGCGGCAGGGCAGGGTGTCCCGCGTATTTTCCGTAAAGCGCCCTGTCAATATCCGACTGTAAATGCTCTATCCTCGCTCCGACCGAAAACGCCTTGGGAACAAGCTCAACGCCGCTTTCCATAAGCGCCTCAAATGTGTCGTGCGCCGAATGCCCAAGAGCCAGTACGACCGCTCCGCAGGAAAGCTCTTCTCCGTTTACGAGGATCGAATTTACTCTGTTGTTTTTTATCGTTATGCTTTCAACTGGCGATAAAAACCTTACCTCTCCGCCAAGCTCGATAATTCTTTTTCGCAGGTTTACGACAATATCTCTCAGCTTGTCCGTTCCTATATGCGGCTTTGCTTTTGTGAGGATTTCCTCGGGCGCGCCGAATTCCACCAGCTTTTCAAGAACTCTCGCGCAAAGCGGGTCGTTTATTCTTGTCGTAAGCTTGCCGTCGGAAAACGTGCCAGCGCCGCCCTCGCCAAACTGAACATTCGCTCTTTTATCAAGCCTTCCGCCGTTCCAGAAACCTTCTACAGCGGAGATCCTCTCGCTCATCTCGGCACCGCGCTCGAAAACTATCGGCTTATAGCCGTATTCGCACAGCGTAAGCGCGCAGAACATTCCCGCAGGTCCGAAGCCCGCTACGCCTATCTTCCCCGAAAGAGGTTCGTTTCCGAATGAAACCGCAAGCCTTTCACAGTCATAGGCTCTTGTATTCGGGAATTTTTCGCAAAGCCTTTTTTCCTTGTTTTCGTCGAAAAGCTCTATCAAAACAGAGCTTACGAAGGAAACTTCTCCGCGCCTTGCGTCAACCGAGGATCTGTACAGTTTTATGCTTTTTACTTCCGTATCTGAAAGCATTAAAAGAGAAATTGCCTTTCCGAGCGCGTTTTCACGCGGCTCGGAAAGGCTTGTTCTGATTTGCGAAACAATAAATGCCATTATCTGACGTCCTTTTGCGTTGCGTTTATAGTGACCTTATATTCTCCGGATATCCAGCAGCTCTGGTTTTCGCCTTTGAGCTGAGCGCTTATGGTTACATCCTGTGAACCTTCACGCAGCGAGACTCCGAGAAGATTTGCGGTTACTACAAAGTCATTTTCAAGAATTCCCGCGCAAACGTCCGAGGGTCCCACCACAGTAAAGTTTACGCTGCGCGTCGTAAGCTTAATATCAAAGTTATCCGGAGCGTTTGTCACGGTGATATTCTCCGTCCTTACGGGAATATTGAGCGTTCCGTAGTTTTCGGTATCCCATTCTATCTTTACCGTGTTGTTGCCGGAAAGATTTTTATAGCCGTCGGGCAGGGGAATAGTGAAATAGGTGCTCTTGTTGAGGCTGATATCCGAAAGATTTATAGTGCCGATATCGAGCTTGCTTATATTGTCGATGAGATTGCCGGGAGCCGCTACTATAATAGACGACGGTTGGATATCGTACTTAAGGCTGTCTATATCGAAATTGGACGGATAGTTGATGACAATATTCAGAGGAAGCTCCTTCTGCCTGTAAATCGGTATCTCCACCGAGACCTTTTCGGGCGAGAGCTTGAGACTGTCAGCAAGTATGCGCGATCCGTTTTCGCCGTAGATGATTATATCGCTGTTGGTATGGAGAGATTCGATTATATCTCCGTGATATCCCGAGCGGGCCTCCACCTTGGTTATTTTGTTTACAACAGACGCCGAGCCCGTTATTGTTATCTTTTCCGGAGAGGTGGTTATGTCTCCCGCGTAATATCCCTCCGGAAGACTGATGTCCGGCGCGGTTCCTTCTATGTTAAATTCCCTTGAAATTATCTCATCGACAGTAAGCGTAACTTTAAAAGGGTTTGTGTCAAGTATAGAATAGTCGAAATTCGATTTCGCGGAAACATCGACCGTAAAGCTGTATGTTCCGGCAGAGCGCACCGACGACAGATCTATCGACGCGTAAAAATCGTCCGCCCTGAGTCCGCTTATATCAAAGCGCTTTCCCTCTATGCGGATATTTACAAGTTCCGACAGTTCCTCTACGATCTGGAGATTGTTTGAAAGCATATATTCCGTCGGATTTGCCTCTATCGCTATTCCCGAAATCTCGGTCTCGATAGTGGGAAATACCTGTATAGATACAACTATCCAGAACGCCGCCGCTATTATAAAAGCAAGTATAAGCGTGCGGTAGTTTCGCTTTATGTCATTTAAAAAATTAAACAACAGGTTCTTCATATTTCAGCTCCTTATTACTCAGTCGGAATGCCGATAAGTCATTGCATATTTTAACCCGTACGGTCAGACAAACGATCAGCCGGCCTTTGACCTTGCCTTTTTCTTTTTGTCCGAGGATGTTCCGGGCATATACTTTCTGAGAATTGAAATAAGGCTGTCCCTTGATAAGTCGCGCGAAAGCTGTCCGTCAAGCGCCACAGAGATATTGCCCGTTTCTTCCGAAACAACAACCACCACCGCGTCAGAGTTTTCGCTCATTCCTATCGCGGCTCTGTGACGTGAGCCGAGGTCGGTCGAAAGATACTGGTCTTTCTGCGTGTTCGGCAGAAAACATCCCGCCGCGAATATCCTGTTGTCTCGGATAATTACAGCTCCGTCATGAAGCGGGGCTTTGTTGTAAAAGATGTTACAGAAAAGCTCCGGCTCGCATTCGGCATTTATTATGCTTGTGGTTTCCTTTTCGATTATATCTCCGAGCTTTGTAGCGCGTTCGATAACTATAAGCGCGCCCGTTTTCGAATCATGGAGCCGCGAGCAGGCGTCCGCTATACCCGCGATAGCTCTTTCCCTCGCGGAAGCGTTTGACGCGTTTTTCTCAACCGACTGCGCAAAGGTCGTGACCTTTGTTCCGCCGACCTTTTCAAGTATCCTTCTGAGTTCCGGCTGGAAAACTATGATAAGCGCGATTATTCCGACCTGTAAAAAGTTGTCGAAGAGAAAGCTCATAGCCTTAAGCTGGAATGCCTGCACGAGAAAAAAAACTATTATGACAATAAAAATGCCCTTTAAAAGCTGCATGGCGCGCGTTTCGCGCATAAGCTTTATGATATAGTATACCAAAAACGTAAGGATAAGGATATCAAGAATATCAAAGAAATTTATTGACTGAAATATCTTTACGAAATTCTGAAATATATCCTTTATATATTCAACTGCTTCCAAGTGTCTGCTCCTTAATTATCCGGAATAATCAAAGCAAAGCTCAGTCAATGCTGTGGTCCTTTGATTTTATGAATACGCCTATGAATTCGGGCCCCGCGTTACAGCTCACCACAACTCCGCACTTGCTGACATAGGCAGGCGCGTAGCCCAGCTTTTTCGTCAGCTTTTCGATAAGCTCCTTTTCAAGTTCGGGGCGCGTCGTTGTAATAACGCAGTACGGCGTCTTCGGGATTATTCTTGATGATATCGTTTCAACCGCCGCGTCTATTACCGCCTTTTCTCCGCGCGCTTTTCTCAAAACCGCGGTTGTTCCGGCATGAAGCATGATAAGCGGCTTAAGTCCCATAAGCTCTCCGAGGAATGACGCCGCCGCGGATATCCTTCCCGATTTCTTCATGTGTCTGAGTCCAAAGCCTACGATAAATGACTCCGAATGTTCGGCCCAGTCCTTGAGATACGCGACCACGCTTTCCGTGCTCTGTCCCTCGCTGAGCTTCTTGCAAGCCTCAACAATGGGATAGCCGTAGTGTACGGAATAGTTTTTCGAGTCGATGTTGTATATCTTCAGGTCGGGAAATTCCTCTTGTATGTTCTGTGCCGCAATGACTGACTGAGAAAACGTCTGCGAACCCTCGGCGTTTATCACGTCCACGATAATTTCCCTTACGCCCTCGTCGTAAAGCTCGCGGTATTTTTCTTCAAACTGAAGCTGTGTTATCTGCGAGTGCTTGGGAATTTCCTCCTGTACCTTGAGGATCTGGTAAAAGTCGCTTTCAAGAATATCTATCCTGTCGAGATATTCTCTTCCCTGAACAGTCACGACAAAAGGTATTATCGTAAGATACTCTTCCCATTCCTTTTCGGACTCGCGCGTAATGTCACATCCGCTGTCTGTGATGATTTTAACCTTTTTGCTCATAATTGTATATTTCCTTTCAAATTATATACGTCATACATTAAAAATTAATCGACCTTGTTCCAGTCGAATTTTGTAAGTGTCCCCTCGTTCTGCAGCTCGGGAAAATCCCACTGTCTCAGTATCTCGTACGCCGCGATAGCTACGCTGTTTGAGAGATTGAGACTCCTCAGCGTCGGCATCATCGGGATCCTCACACAGCTCTCTCTGTTTTTAAACAGCAGATCTTCCGGAAGTCCCGCGTCCTCTCTGCCAAAAACAATGAAACAGCCGTCGGGATAGGAAATGTCGGTATAACGGTTTTGTGCCTTAGTTGAAAAGAAGAAGCACTTTCCGTTTTGTTCGTTCTGATACGAGAAAAAATCGTCAAAATTCTCATAGTACGAAATATCGAGATAATGCCAGTAGTCAAGTCCCGCGCGTTTGAGCTGTCTGTCCGTCGGTGTAAAGCCCATCGGCTTTATTATATGTAGCGCCGCGCCTGTAACCGCACAGGTGCGCGCGATATTTCCCGTGTTCTGCGGTATCTGCGGCTGAGCCAGAACAATATTCAGCTTCAAGTCAGATCCCCGCTTTCATTGAAAATATCTGTTTGACATCACACCAAGTATAAGTATATCATAATTAATTGACTTTTGCAATAGTTTTTTATCTTGACAAAAACATTTTTATATGGTAGAATCTCAATAAGCAATAAAATCGTAAAGGAGAATGAAAATGGGCGAAAAAACAAATGAAAACGATCTTAGCGAGATCCAGCTCGGAGAGCCTATCCCTAATGAATTCGATTACAGCCTGCCATTAAGCGAGCTTGACAAACGGCTTACCGAAAAGTACGAGCTTTTAAACAGCGAGAAAAAGGGCGCGGTCACTCCGGAATGGGTAATGCTCGGCTGCGCATTGGATCTGGTGGATTTCGCAAAGGAAAACCTTGATATCGAGCTTGATTTTTCCGAGGAAAGCTTGGAAAAATTACAGGCGGTCATTTTGATGATGAGGGAAAGCTACGCGGAGGAGACCCCATCCGACGATATTTTTGCCACATGGGTTAATATGACCGCCGGTCTGCTCGGCTGTATAATAATAAATAATCTCGGCGGAAGCTGGATCGAATCAAACGCGGGAGTGTCGGTCATAGTAAACGGCACGGCGGCGTTTATCACAAATCAGTCAGTCGGTGTGATTTCGGGGGCAAACCCGAATGAAAACGCCGCGACAGAGATCTACGATCTCCTCAAAAAGCAGAGCGGCAAATCAAATACGGACGAGTCTTAATAAGGAGTTTCTTATGGATGAATTGAATATTGAGATAGGCGGCGTGATAGAAAATACATTTGATTATTCGCTGCCGCCCAAAGAGCTTGACAAGCAGCTTTCCGAGAGAATGAGCAAGGTGAAAAGCGGCGAGGTAAAACCGACGCATGAGCTTTCAATGCTTGGTTACGCGCTGGATTTTATTGACTTCGCGCAGCAGACAGTGAATATTGAGATGAATTTTGACGAGGAGAATTTGGCTGATCTGTGCGAAATTTTGGGCGCTATAAAGGAAAGCTTCGCTCAGGAGCCTCCGACAAATGAAATTCTTGCGAGCTACGTTAAAGCGGTTACGGGCTTTTTCGGGGTCATGATAATAAAGAACCTCGGCGGCAATTGGGTCGAAACAAGCGCGGGAATATCAGTGACAGTCAATGGAACGACCGCGTTTATATCAAATCGGATCGCTGGTATTTTTTCGGGTACGGGCGAAGATGAGAACATATTGACCGAGATATACGATCGTCTCAAAAAGCAAAGCGGAACAACAAATGCTGAGTGAGGTACACGCGTCAAGCGCTAAATTCCGAACCGAAAGAAGCGCGGAAATGATACTCGCATGTGATGTTACCGCTAACTGCGCCGTGATAGAGATGTTTGACAAAGCGCTTAACCGACCGTATTCGCGCACGGCCTTGTACGGAGTGAAGATAACAGCCGAAAACACCGCCGAAACGCTGAGAAGACTTTCAGTCACGGCAATGCGCAGCGCGGGAGTCCCGTCATCGGCGGTAAAAGGCGCGGTCATCGCGGCGTCGGTTTTTGTTTCAAACCGTCTCGAAGAGGAGCTTTCGGCGGCGGATCTTGGTCTTGATCCCGAAACGGAGCTTGTGTTTGTTCCGTATATCTCAATGGCGCTCAGCGGAAGATTTACCGCTACTTTGCTTACAATTCCAAACGGAAATTTTCTTGCCGCCGACTTGGGCGCAAATATATGTATTGCTGAAAAAGACGCAGACAATCTGCGCTGCGCGGGATTTTCGCTTTCGGGAGCTTTTGACGGAACTGCGCTCGAAAGCGGAATGCCATGTGAAAACGGAGCTATCGACGCAGTAAGATGCGAAAACGGCATAATTGAATACGAGGTGGTCGGTGACGGCGACAGCCTCGGTATTTCTCCCGCGGGGGCGGTCTGCGCGGCTCGGATAATGCTCTCGGAGGGCGTTCTTGACAGTGACGGAATAATGACCGACCGCGACCTGTTCGCCATTGGCGAGGATTTTTTTATCTCTCAGAGCGATATCCGCGCCATACAGTCCGATAAGGCAAAGTGCGCGGCGGCGTTTGGGCTGTTCGGTGCGGAAAAGCCGTATCTCTCGGGCGCGCCGTTTACCAATGACTACGGTTTCCGCGCAATGACGGCAATAGGCGCCGTTCCCGAAAAACTCCTAAAAGCGAGCTTCTGCGGAAATTCGGTTATTCGCGGCGCAGAAAACTTTCTGCTGTCGGAAAAATACCGCGAGGAAGCATACGAGATAGTGAAAAACACTGAGGACGTTTCCGAGCGAATGATCGAGGAATTTGACGGAAAATACTTAGAGCATCTTGCTTTTGAGAAAAAAATTGATAAATTTTGTTAAAAGTTTATAAAACTACTTGATTTTTTTTATCAATAGTGTTATAATAATTAGGCATTTGGTATCCGTCGGGATAATTGTGCCCTGAAATAAGCACAGTTTTCGGCGTGTGTTTAATGCACGGGAGTTGTTTCTCCCTAACATTAAAAAACGGATAGTCCGCTGAATCAAAAGGAAACGACCTTTTGCAAAGATTATATGCGCGGAATAAGCCGCATTCAAGAATATCCGAAAATCATCAGGAGGAAATATGGACGCACTGAAAATCATTGAGCAGAGCAGCATGAAAGAAGCCGCTCCGCAAATCGAGGTCGGAGATCTGGTGAAGGTTTACGTTCGCATCAAAGAAGGCGACAAGAGCCGTATCCAGATGTTTGAGGGAACTGTTATCGCCAAAAAGCACGGCGGCATCAACGAAACCTTTACGGTCAGACGTGTTACGCACGGCTGCGGCGTTGAGAGAGTTTTCCCGCTTCATTCTCCGTCGGTTGACAGAGTCGAGGTAGTCAGAAACGGTAAAGTACGCAGAGCTAAGCTTTATTATCTGCGTGACAGAGTCGGAAAGGCTGCCAAGGTTAAGTCGAGAGTCTGATTTTCGGCGGATCTCCGCTGAATGGGTGCTTGTGCCCGAAAAGGGCATAAGCACTTAAAACGCAAAGAGAGTTGTGCTATGAACGATATTGACGAGAAATTTGAGCAGGAAGCCGAAAAAGCCCCTGCCAATAATATTGACAAAATATCCGAAGCAGGCGAATCGACAGAGATCTCTGTCGCAGAGCCGGAATCCGCCGAAGCCGTCGAGATGAAAGGCGAAGCCGGCGTAACAGAAACGGAGGCCGACGAAGACAAGCCGTTTTCTAACGCGGTGGATTGGGTATGTACCATAGTGTTTACCGCCGTGGCTGTTATACTGATTAATTTGTTTTTGTTCCGCGCGATATCCGTTGATGGCACATCTATGTGTGATACATTACAGGACAATGACGTTGTCATAACTACAAATTTCTTTTATGCGCCGAACTTCGGCGACATCGTCGTTATCCGCACAGACAAGCTGGTAAATTCCGATACGGGCCTTTACGGAGAGCCGATAATAAAGCGCGTTATCGGGGTGGCGGGAGATACCATAAGGTTTGACCTTGAAAAAGGTGAGGTCTACCGAAACGGCGAGCTTCTGACGGAGGACTATATCATCGGCCCGACCAATCAGAAGTACGGCGATTGGGTCGAGACCGATACGGATTATGTTGTACCCGAAAACTGTGTATTTGTTCTGGGGGATAATCGAAAGGTCTCTCACGATAGCCGCGATCTCAGGCTTGTCGGCTTTGTGGACGAAAACTATATTATGGGAAAGGCGATTTTCCGAATCTTCCCGCTTGGCGGAATGAAGTGGCTGTAAATGAGCGATGTAGGAAATATACAGTGGTTTCCCGGTCACATGACAAAAACGCGGCGGCTTATCGAGGCTGATCTGAAGCTTGTGGACGCCGTAGTCGAGGTCATAGACGCAAGGATACCCGAAAGCAGCAGAAATCCTGTTATCGACGAGATATGCTCGGGCAAGCCGCGCGTAATTATAATGAATAAATGTGACGTAGCTGACGAAAACGCGACTTCGCGCTGGCGTAATTATTACGAAAAACGCGGATTTTGCGTTATCGTGTGCGACTGCCGCAGCGGAAAGGGAATAAACAAATTCCTGCCCGCGGTCAAAAAACAGCTCTCCGGGCTTATCGAGCGCAGAAAATCCCGCGGAATGATAGGAAAAGCCCTGAGACTTATGGTAGTCGGAATTCCGAATGTCGGAAAAAGCTCGTTTATAAACCGAATGGCAAACTCAAAGCGCACAAAGGTCGGCGACAGGCCCGGAGTTACCCGGGGAAAGCAGTGGGTGTCGATCGATAAGGACGTTGAGCTGCTTGATATGCCGGGAATTTTGTGGCCGAAGTTTGACGACAAGGAAGCTGCGAAGAAGCTTGCTTTTACGGGAGCTATAAAGGACGAGATAATGGATACTGCGGCTCTTGCGGAGGCTCTCGGAGATATCCTTTCGGAACGCTTTCCCGAGCTGTTGAAGGCAAGGTATAAAATAAGCGGCGAGGGAAATGTCCTTGAGGAAATTGCCCGTTCGCGCGGAATGCTCGTTTCGGGCGGCGAGCCGGATATCGAGCGCGCGGCGATCACGCTTCTGGATGAGTTCCGCGGCGGCAAGATAGGAAGAATAACGCTTGACGAGGTTTACGCGGAATAAAACGCGTTTTTGATTTATGGGTAAACATACAAAAAGCAAGGCTACACAGCTTGAGGATATTTCCGCAGAAACTCTGCGGGATTTCGATACGGCGGTTTTTGAAAAATACGGCGTTGTCTGCGGGATAGACGAGGCGGGCAGAGGACCTCTCGCGGGCGACGTTTACGCGGCGGCGGTCATTTTAGACCCGAATAAGCCGATAAGCGGACTTAACGACAGCAAAAAGCTGTCCAAGAAAAAGCGCGAGCTGATTTTCGACGAAATAGTCGAAAAGGCGGCGGCATATTGCGTTGGAATAGCGACAGTCGCGGAGATCGAGCAGACCGATATTCTTTCGGCAGATCTGCTTGCTATGAAACGCGCGTTTGAGGGGCTGTCAAAAAAAGCGGGTATTGTCCTGGTGGACGGCGACGTTCTCCCCGAAATTGACGGGATAACGGTGCGGAATGTCATTGGCGGCGACGCGAAAAGCGAAGCGATAGCCGCGGCGTCGATCCTCGCGAAGGTCTCGCGTGACAGGTATATGAACGAGCAGGCGAAGCTTTATCCCGAGTACGGCTTTGACAAGCACGCGGGTTACGGAACAAAGGCGCACTATGAGGCGATAGACAAGCACGGCGCTTGTCCTATACACCGAAAGAGCTTTTTGAAAAAGCATTTCGCGGCTAAACAAACCGATGAAAACAGATAAGCAGATAAAAGGAACGCTCGGAGAAAACGCTGTCTGCGCGGAGCTTGAAAGGCGCGGTCATACGATAGTATGCCGAAACTTTCATAAACGCGTAGGCGAGATAGATATAATCTCGACGATAGGCGGGTTTATAGTTTTCACCGAGGTCAAAACGAGAAAATACAACAGTATGGTAAGCGGGCTTGAGGCGGTGGATTATTCCAAACAGCGCAAGATCGTGCTTACGGCGGACGCTTACCTTTCGGAAAATCCTGTTGATCTACAGCCGCGCTACGATATCGCTGAGGTAGTTATTGCAAAAGGAAGCGGCGCCGTAACGCGGATAGATATTTACGAAGACGCGTTTTCGGCTGACGGGATATATACAGAAAACTGAATTGATTTTTTATAAAGGAATGACGGTTATGAATTATCGAAGCACAAGAAATTCTTCTCTGAATGTGTCAAGCGCACACGCGATAGTAAAGGGACTTTCTGACGAGGGCGGACTTTTCGTTCCCGAAAGCATTCCGGCGCTTACAAAAGAGGAGATACTCAGTCTTGGCGATAAAAAGTATTCGGACAGAGCGTACGATGTTTTTTCAAAGTACCTTACGGACTTTACTCCCGAGGAGCTTAGGCACTGCGTTGAAAGCGCGTACAACAGCAAGAACTTTGACAGCGACAATATCGCTGAAATAACAGGACTTAAACAGGGAAGATATATTCTTGAGCTGTGGCACGGACCCACCTGCGCGTTTAAGGACATGGCGCTTCAGATATTGCCGTATCTGCTGACAACCTCCGCGAAAAAAGAGGTAAAGGGAAAGCAGATCGCCATTCTCGTCGCGACAAGCGGCGATACCGGAAAGGCGGCGCTCGAGGGATTTAAGGACGTGGACGGAACTTCTATCTGCGTTTTCTATCCCGAGGACGGCGTTTCTCCTATGCAAAAGCGACAGATGACCACCCAGGATGGCAAAAACGTAAACGTCTGCGCCGTGAAGGGAAACTTTGATGACTGTCAGAACGGCGTAAAGGCGATATTCACCGATAAAGACACCGAAAAGAAGCTCTCGGACAATAATATTCTGCTGTCGAGCGCAAACTCGATAAACTGGGGCAGACTTGCTCCGCAGATAGTTTACTATGTTTCGTCATACGCTCAGCTCGTAAAGGACGGGCAGATAGAATACGGCGAAAAGGTAAATATCGTGGTCCCTACGGGAAATTTCGGAAATATCTTAGCGGCGTATTACGCGAAGCTTATGGGTATTCCCGTAAACAAGCTTATCTGCGCTTCTAACAGCAACAACGTGCTGACGGATTTTATAAACACCGGCGTTTATGACAGAAACAGAAAATTCTATACGACGGTATCTCCGTCGATGGATATACTCATTTCGTCAAATCTCGAGAGACTTCTGTATCATTTTACGGGAGAAAACGACTCGCTTATAAACGAGTGGTTCACCTCGCTTAAGAACAGCGGAAGATACGAGGTAGACGAAAATGTAAAGAAACAGCTTTCAGAGCAATTTTACGCGGGCTTCTGTTCGGATGACGAGACCAAGTCGCAGATTCGTAAAACGTTTGAAGAAGAGCACTATCTGCTTGACACACACACCGCCGTTGCGGTAAAGGTCTATGCGGATTACAGGGCGAAAACCGGTGATGAGACAAAGACTATCATTGCTTCAACCGCGAATCCGTATAAGTTCGGCAGAGCCGTGTTTGACGCCGTAAACGGAGGCGAACAGCCGGAGGACGAGTTTGAGCTTATCGCGCGTCTTGAAAAGGCTACGGACACGAAGATCCCCGCGCCTCTTGCCGCGACAAAGGACAAGGCGGTAAGATTCACGGGCTGCGTTGAAAAGCAGGAAATGACGGGCGCGGTTCTTGATTTTCTCAAAAGCTGATGCTGTATACGATAGGCGATCTGCACCTTTCACTCGGGACCGACAAGCCCATGGACATTTTTGCGGGCTGGTCTAACCATATCGACAGACTTAAGGAAAATTGGAACTCAAAGATAACGGACGATGATACCGTTGTGCTTCTCGGCGACCATTCGTGGGCGCTTAAGCTTGAGGACAGCAAAAACGACCTCGGGTTTATCCATAAAGAGCTTAAAGGAAAGAAAATTCTCGTAAAGGGAAACCACGATCTCTGGTGGCAGACAATGAACAAAAACAAGCAGTTTTTAGAGGAAAACGGTTTTACGAGCATATGCTTTCTGTTTAACAGCGCGTTTAGAATAGGCAATATTACGGTATGCGGAACACGCGGCTGGATAAGCGAAAACGGAGAGCCTGCCGATCAGAAGGTTCTCGCGAGAGAGGCGGGAAGGCTCAGCAGTTCTCTGAGCGAGGGAGTTAAGCTCGGAGGAGAGCTTGTGGCGTTTATACATTATCCGCCCATTTATCGCAGCGAGGAAAACCGCCCGATAATAGAGGTCCTGCAGAAATACGGCGTAAAGCGGTGTTATTACGCGCATTTGCACGGATCAGCCATAAAAGGCGCAGTAAACGGAACGCGCGGCGGAATAGAATACAGGCTTGTTTCCGCTGATTCCCTTGGGTTCGACCCTGTAAAGGTAAGTGAATAAAAATTCAAACAGCGAGGCTTCAGCCTCGTAAAATAATCGTCCGAGCGAGCATCGACCGAACGAGCACTGCCCGAACGGACAAGGAAGGAATAACAAAATGGAAATTATATCAAAGAACAACACGTCGGTAAATACTTACACGCTCGAAGTAAAGTTCGGAGCGGACGAGTTTGAGGCGGCAGTCAACGCGGCATACAACCGTCAGAAATCAAGAATATCTGTTCCCGGCTTCCGCAAGGGAAAGGCTCCGAGAAAGCTGATCGAGAAACAGTACGGAGAAAACGTGTTTTATGAGGACGCGGTCGATTCGCTTTATAAAGAAAATATCAGCAAGCTTCTTGAGGAATTTGACAAAGAGGTAGTTGATGTTCAAAATTCTGAAATTACTGAAGTAAGCAAGGAAAACGGCGTTACCCTCAAAACAGAGTTTATCACAAAGCCCGAGGTAGAAATTTCAGATTATAAGGGTTTAAAGGTAAAGAAAACCGTCAAGACTGTAACCGATGAGGACATCGACAAAGAGATCGACTCTATGCGCGAAAAGATCGCGAGACTTATTACCGTTGAGGACAGAGCCGTTGAAAACGGTGATACCGCGGTAATCGACTTTGAGGGCTTTGTAGACGGCGTTGCGTTTGCAAACGGAAAGGGCGAGAAGTTCCCGCTTGAGATAGGCTCGCACACCTTTATCCCCGGATTTGAGGAGCAGGTCGTAGGAAAGAATATCGGCGAGGAGTTTGACGTAAACGTTTCTTTCCCCGAGGATTATCAGGAAGAATCCCTCAAGGGCAAGCCCGCGGTATTCAAGTGCAAGCTCCATGAGATAAAGTCCAAGGAGCTTCCCGAGCTTAACGATGATTTCGTAAAGGATGTATCCGAAAAGGATACAGTAGATGAGCTTAAGGCTGAGATACGTGAAAATCTCGAAAAGAGAAACGCCGAGGAAGCCGAAAACGAGGTTGACGCGGCAATAGCCGAGGCGCTGCTTGCCAATATGAAGGCGGAGATACCCAACGCGATGTACGAGCGTCACACCGACGAGCTTATACGCGACTGGAGCGCGCGTACCCGTATAAGCGTACAGGATTATCTCAAGTATACCGGCACGACTGCCGCTCAGTTCCGCGCAAATTTCGAGGAGAATTCGAAGCGTCAGGTAAATCTTCGTCTTGCGCTTGAAAAGATCGCGATGATCGAAGGCTTTGAGGTTACGCAGGAGGAAGTTGACAAGGAGATCGCGGAGCTTGCCGAGCAGTACAAGATGGATGCTGACAGGGTAAAGCAGGCTATCCCCGAGAAAACGCTCATAGACGATCTTAAGATCGAAAAGGCGCTTGAACTTGTAAAGGACAGCGCAGTTATAGAAGAGGTTACTGAATGATCTCTTCGTTGAAAGGAGATAACTATGGCTTATATCCCTTATGTTGTAGAGCAAAGCGCTCACGGAGAGCGTTCTTACGACATTTTTTCCCGCTTGCTCAATGACCGCATCATACTTTTACACGATGAGGTAAATTCGGCGACGGCGAGTGTTGTCGTAGCGCAGCTTCTCTATCTCGAAGGACAGGATCCCGACAAGGATATCTTCCTTTATATCAACAGTCCCGGAGGCTCAGTTTCCGACGGAATGGCGATTTACGACACTATGCAGTATATAAAGTGCGATGTGTCGACTATCTGTATGGGACTTGCGGCTTCTATGGGCGCGTTTCTGCTCTCGTCCGGCACAAAGGGAAAGCGCATAGCTCTTCCTAACAGCGAGATCATGATACACCAGCCCCTTATTTCCGGCGGCGGAATTTCGGGTCAAGTAACCGATATCATGATAAGGTCGAATTATTTAAAGCGCACCAAAGACCGCCTGAACAAAATTCTCAGTGAAAACACCGGAAAGCCCTATGACACGGTTTGTCAGGATACCGAGCGCGACAACTTTATGACAGCCGAAGAGGCGCTTCAATACGGCCTTATCGACAAGGTCTACGATTCGCGCGATAACAACGACAAGTAATCAAGACGGGAGGAAAAACCGATGATGACCTGCTCATTTTGCGGAAAAAATGAATCTCAGGCGCGTATGCTTTTCGGTGGAAACGAGGGAAGCGTTATCTGCAGCGACTGTGTGGTGGCTTCGTATAATCTTCTTGTCGACAGCGGAGATATAAAGCCCGCGAGGGGTCTCAGGCGTCCGTCAGCCAAGGGCAGACACTCGGAGTTTATGCCGGATCCCGAAAGCATTCTTACTCCCGAGGATATAAAGGCTTATCTCGACCAGTATATCATCGGACAGGACGAGGCGAAAAAGGTACTTGCGGTTTCTGTGTACAACCATTACAAGCGTATCCTTACCCAGCTTGGTGAAGAGGACGAGGTAGAGCTTCAGAAGTCAAACGTGCTTTTGCTCGGACCCACGGGCGTAGGAAAGACCCTGCTCGCGCAGAGCCTCGCAAAGCTTCTTAACGTGCCGTTCGCCATTGCCGACGCGACTACGCTTACACAGGCGGGTTATGTCGGAGAGGACGTTGAAAACGTTCTTCTTCGTCTGGTTCAGGCTGCGGATTTCGACATAGAAGCCGCCGAGCACGGAATCATCTACATCGACGAAATCGACAAGATCTCCCGCCGCAGCGAAAACACTTCAATTACACGCGATGTCAGCGGCGAGGGCGTTCAGCAGGCGCTTCTTAAGATAATCGAGGGTACAGTGTCAAATGTTCCTCCTCAGGGCGGCAGAAAACACCCCCAGCAGGAGTTTATCCAGGTAAATACCAAAAATATTCTGTTCATATGCGGCGGAGCGTTTGAGGGAATTGAAAAGACGATCGCCCAGCGTGTTTCAAGCTCGGCTATGGGCTTCGGCGCGGATGTAAAGTCGCAAAAGGACAAGGAAAGCTCGGACTTGCTGGAGAAAGTTACGCAGCAGGATCTGGTCAAATTCGGTATAATTCCGGAGCTTATCGGACGACTCCCTGTTGTCGTTCCGCTTGAGGCGCTCGACGAGGACGCGCTTGTAAGAATACTCGACGAGCCGAAAAACGCGCTTATCAAGCAGTATAAGTGCTTGTTCAAGGCGGACGATATCGAGCTTGAGTTTGAGCAGGGCGCGCTTAAGGCAATAGCCAAAAAGGCGATCGAAACCAAAACGGGCGCAAGAGGACTCCGTTCTATCGTCGAAAAGCTTTTGAGAGAGGTTATGTTTACTGCTCCGAGCGATTATACGATAAGCAAAATTTCTATCACCGAGGACTGTGTGAATGGCACGGGCGAACCGGTCATAACCCGCGACGAGTCGCGCTCAAAGTCCGTAAAGTTTCCCAAAAAGAAGAAAATAGGATAATTTTTCAAGGGCGGTGCTTAGGCAGTGCCCTTGATTTGTAAAGGAGAGGTTATGGGAAAGGTTTACAGAAAACAGACAATTGAGGGAGTGACAGTCCCCGCTGTAATTCATAACGTAAATTACTTCTGGCTCAATATGGGAGTTTTCGAGGACGGCACGATTAGCTGCTGGAACAAGACCGACCTCTCGGATGTGCCTTATCAGCTGAACAGAGGCTGGCTTACGCCGCGCGTTCCCGAGGGTAAGGGACTGAGTGTTTATGGGCTGTGTTGGCTGGAGATCATCAAAGCCGATTGGAAATTCAACAACGAAAGTTATAATGAGTTCATTCGGGATACCGTGCGTTCGCTTAATCCCGAAATGGCGAACATCTACAAGACGACCGAACGCGAGAAGGCAAAATGGAAGGACTATCATGTCGGCTTTACCGCCGAACCCACGCCGTGTAAAATCATCGGACGCTACGGTTATCAGCTTATTGACGGAGATAAATCGAACATTCTCCTATATAACGATGAAAGGTTGTTTTTAACACAGGTGAACACATACTCGGATGGAACATTTTCGGTTGACGGCTTGGGAGAGCAGTTTTTCACGCTTGAGGAAATTGAAAAGCTGTTTGAGGACAAGACGCTGCGTACCTTTGTAAAAGATGGCGATACGGTGTCGTTCGGAGCATTGGGAGAAGCTCAGTGCAAGACGGTAAGCTCCGTCAAGCCCTCCGAAAAGCTAAAGGAGATAAGGGAAAAATCGTTTCGCGTTCAGAACAAGCCCGACGCTCACGAGCGCTGTCAGAGGGCATATCACGCGTATCTTGTCGAGCCGTCGGACATCAACAGGGAACAGCTAAGAAAGGCATACGAGGCTGTTCCCGAGCACGAGCGCATCTACCTCGGCGATATGGATACCCGAAACACCGATTTCGAGCGTATTTTGTACACCGATGAAAAGCGCGAGGTATGAATTAGAGGTTAGAGGTAAGAGATTAGAAGTTAGAAATTTTAGGTCAGAGGTTTTTGGAGTAAATAATGACGACATTTGAGAAGATTTACGAGATCGTGAGGAAGATCCCTTACGGAAAGGTCGCAACATACGGACAGATAGCGAATATGTGCGGAAATCCGCGCTGGTCGAGAGCCGTAGGCTATGCGCTCCATTCAAACCCCGATCCCGAGAACATACGCTGCTATCGTGTTGTAAACCGCTTTGGCGGCCTTGCTCCCGCGTTTGCGTTCGGCGGAAAGGAAGAACAGGCAAGACTGCTGAGAGCGGAGGGAATAGAGGTTAGCGGTGATTATACCGTTGATCTTGACAAATTTCTCTGGAACGGACTGTGACAGATTTTTTCGAGTCTTAAAATCATAATGTACTTGATTTTTGTGATTGGATTTGCTATAATAAAATAGTGTTTTCTATAATATAATTAACGAGGGAATGTCAGATGGCACAGTTTTTTGATTTCAGAGGAGATTATTACGGTCTTACCTCCAAAGACGTGGAAAAAAGACTTTTCACCTACGGTGCAAATATATATACCAAAAATGTAAAAAAGGACGGATTTTCGTACCTGAAGGCTGTTTTGTCGCCGTCGGTCATAATTTTGCTGGTGGCGGGTATTCTGGCTTTTTTTGGAATTGGGATTGCCGCTGGAATTGTTACTATTCTCATTGATGCACTTTACTGCGCGGCGGAGATATATTTTAAAAAATCCGCGGATAAGCGGCTGAATGAGCTTAGCGGAACATTCAGGATGAAAATGCGTGTTATCCGCGGCGGAAGTGTCGAGCTTGTTGATAAAGAGTATATTGTTCCCGAGGATCTGATCGTAGTTCAGGAGGGAGAGCGTGTTCCGGCAGACGCCTTTATTCTCGAGTCATATGATCTCGCTTGTGATGAGAGCCTTTTTACCGGAAGCAATATCCCTGCGGCAAAATATTCGGGAGGTATTTCAAGCAGCGAGCTCAAGCCTACGTTTGTTTACGCTGAGACCACTGTTCTTTCGGGCATTGCCATCGCAAAGGTAAGCGCAACGGGAGTTGATACGAAATATTATCAGTATTGCGGCGAGCTTCCCGAAAGAAGCCCGTATTATACCGGTTTTGAGAGACTTATACGCTCGCTTATTCCCATAAGCAGCGCTGCGGCGCTTGTTATCACGGTTCTTACGCTTATCATAGGCTTTGCCGGAAGTAATGGAGTTGTAAACACAGCCATAAGCGGACTTGTGCTCGGACTTTGTTTGATCCCTACCGGTATTGAGCCCGTGATAAGATATTACTATGTTGGCGGCTGTTCCGAGCTTTTGAAATGCGGTGCTGTGATAAAATCCTATAACGATATTGAAAAGCTCAACAGCATGTCCGTGCTCTGTGTTGAAAAAGAGGGCGCTATTTCAAAGAACAACCTCGAAGTACGTGATATTTACGCACCCAGCGAGGAGCTTTTGTATAAGGTCGCCGCGCTTGCCTGCGGGCCGAATTCCTCAAATCCGGCAGAACGTGCGCTTATGGGAAAGGCGTCGTTTTCGTATGATAGGTTTTCGGAGATCTACGAAAACTGCGAGTTTATTGAAGATCTTCCCGATGACGACACAATAAGCGGAGCGCTTTGGGATGTGGGCGGCGACAGACTGTATTGTATAAAGGGAGTGCCGGAGCAGATACTCCCCATGTGCAGTCTGAGGGGAGAGCATCTCATCTCTGCGCAAAAGCGCTATCAGGAATACTATGAAAAGGGATTTTCGGTTATGGCGTTTGCTTGTGTAGAGGCAAATTCCGAAGAGCTTGACAGGACTGTAGGCTTTAGCTATACGTTTGTGGGTTTTGTGGCGTTTTCCGCGCCTTTGAGGGATTCAGTTTCAACGGCGGTCAGGACTTGCCGCGCCGCGGGAGTTCGTGTTGTTATGCTTTGCGAGGATTCAGCCGATTCTTCCGCCGCAACGGCGAAAATGATCGGTATTCCTTCGGACAGGGTAGTTACGGGCAGCGAGCTTGAGAAAAACGAAAATGTGGATTTTGGAGCTGATATATTCGCTGATATCACATCTGACCAAAAGCGCCTTATAATTAAAAAGCTCAAGGCAGACAAAACAGTAGTCGGAATGGCAGGGACCCGCGCTACCGACACCGAGGCGCTTAAAACCGCCGATATAGGCTTTACTATAGCCGAGCATTGCTCGCCGAGTGTAAGAGAAGCGGCTGATATCGTAATGAACGACGATAATTTCCTGTCTATCGCCAAGGCGTTGACTTCCGCGCGCCAGGTACACCGAAACATAAAGCGCGGAGTTTCGCTGATATTTGCCGAATATATCGCTTTTCTGGTAATAATGATAAGGGATCTTATCGTTGACGCTCAGCTTATGTTAAATCCGCCGATTATGGCATTATTTACGATGATTCTTATTCCGGTGCTGGCGATAAGCTATGCGGGCGGTAAAACCGATATGAGTGATCCTATGCCAAGTTCGGATTTTATCTCACACAGAAAGTTCAATCTGCGGTATCTGGTGTTTTGCTCTGTCGTAGGAGTTCTTACCGGCATAGCCGCTGCGGTTTCCTACGCGCTTATGTACGGAGGTGAGGCTGTCGGGATCGATCAGGGAATAGCCCGTAGCTGCGGGTTTGTAACGTTTATGTTCGCAACATCCGGTTTTGCATTTATACGCCATTCGGAAAACAATCCCTTTAAGGCGTTTATAAAGTCAAGTCTTTTGTCTAAGATCTCGCTTTTAGCGTCAGTTGTGCTTACGTTTGTGTTTGTGTATGTACCGGGTGTAAATGGAGCGTTTGGACTTTCGGCTATCGACGCGTTTGCGGTAATAATAAGCATTGTTATAGGAGTACTGCCGCCGGCGGCGTATTTCGGAATTAAATATCTTTTCAGGATCAAGGAGAGCGTATGAAGGGTTTTGCCCGATATATCAGGTATTTTTTGAGTGGACTTGTTTTCGGTACGGCAAATGTTATTCCCGGAGTAAGCGGAGGCACTATGCTTGTCATATTCGGAGTTTTCGACAGGCTTACCGAGTCGATCTCAGGCATTAAAAGCATACTCAAAAACCTGCCGTTTCTTATTGCGTTTGGTTTGGGCGCAGGTTCGGGAATACTTATCTCGGCAAAGGTCATCTCATCGATGTTTGAGATGTTCGGAGTACAGACAAATATGTTCTTCATCGGGCTTATTTTAGGCGGCATTCCGCTTATTTACAAAATAGGCACGACCGAAAAAAAGGCAAAGCCGCTTTGCGTCTTGCCTTTCGTAATTGCAACGGCAGTTGTTATCGGTCTTTCCGTGCTTGATAGACTCGATATTCTTTCGCTTGGGTTAGAAGAGTCAGTAACGGGATTTGACCTTGTGTTTTCTCTTAAGCTGATAGGGTGCGCGGCGCTTGCGGCAGTTACTATGATAATTCCCGGAATTTCCGGCTCGTTTGTAATGATGCTTTTGGGCGTTTATGAAACGATAATCGGCGCGCTTAAGGACTTAAATTTCTGGGTGATAATCCCGTTTGCTATCGGAGCCGTTTTGGGAATAATACTCGGCGCGAAGCTTATCTCAATGCTTATAAACAAAAACCGTCTTATGGTTTATTCTGTGCTTATGGGGCTTGTAGTAGGCTCGGTCTACGCTATCCTGCCGGAGGGCTTCGGATTTAATCTGGACACGGGTTACGGATTTGTGTGTCTGATTTTCGGAGTAATTGCCTCGGTATTGTTTGAAAGGATATCCGACGACGGGGAAAAGGCGGTAAAATCCGATGCAAGTTTGTAGAAAAAGTACACTTTCAAAATGTTGAGAAGCCCTCAGATGCACGAAAGCCGTGCCACGGCTTGGCTTTGTGCCTGCCGTGGCGCGGCTGACGAAGCAGATGAGGGTTTATCGGCATTTTGAATCGGTCATATCCGATTCTTGATCTTATCAAGAGCCCCCTTTTCAAGTCTCGATACCTGAGCCTGACTTATGCCGATTTCCTTTGCTACTTCAACCTGAGTTTTTCCTCTGAAAAATCTCAGATTTAAAATGCGTTTTTCGCGCTTTCCAAGCTGAGCTATGGCCTCTTTGAGAGATATTTCGTTAAGCCAGTTCATATCGTCGTTATGGTCGCCAAGCTGGTCAAGGACATAAATAGTGTCTCCCGATTCGCTGAATACAGGCTCATAAAGCGAGATGGGTTCGCTTATCGCCTCAAGCGCAATAACGACGTTCTTTCGGGGAGCGTCAATTTCTTTTGCTATTTCCTCGATTTTAGGCTCGCGGCCGTTCTGGGCTGTGAGCTTTTCCTTTGCCTGCATTGCCTTATATGCAAGGTCTCTCATCGAGCGGCTCACCCGAACAGAAGTGTTGTCTCTCAGGTATCTTCTGAGTTCGCCCATTATCATCGGCACGGCATAAGTGGAAAATCTTACCTGCTGTGATATGTCGAAGTTGTCTATTGCCTTTATCAGCCCGATACAGCCTACCTGAAACAGATCGTCCGCGCTTTCTCCCCGGTTTGTAAACCTCTGTATGACGCTTAAAACAAGTCTGAGATTTCCGCGGATAAGCTCCTCGCGGGCGTTCATATCACCTTGCTTTACCTTTTTCAGAAGCTCGGTTTTTTCCGCTTCTTTCAGGACTTTTAGCTTGCTTGTGTTTACTCCGCTTATTTCAACCTTGTTGTAGTACAAAAAACCACCCCGACCTTACTTTAATGTACAAGTATTATTGTCATTAAAAGGTCAGGATATTCCGTAAAAAATGAAATTTACTTAACGAATATTATCAGACAGTTATTTTAAGTGAAAATACAAAAAAGCTCTGTTTGGTCACAGAGCCTTTTTCATTATATCAGTTGCATACCTTCTCAAGCTCTTCTCTGAGCTGTTTGATTATGCGCTTTTCAAGACGGGATATGTAGCTTTGTGAAATTCCTATCTCATCCGCTACTTCTTTTTGTGTTTTTTCTTTGCAGCCGTTTAGACCGAAGCGCATTTCCATAATTTTCTTCTCACGCTCGCCAAGATGATTTACCGCGTCGTGCAGCAGTTGTTTTTCAACTTCTTCTTCTATGTGCGAGTTTACACAGTCGCTGTCCGTTCCAAGAATGTCCGACAGCAAAAGCTCGTTTCCGTCCCAGTCGACATTAAGCGGCTCATCTATCGAAACGTCATATCTGTATTGGCTGTATTTCCGTAAAAACATCAGTATCTCATTTTCAATACAGCGCGACGCGTATGTAGCGAGCTTTATGTTTTTATCCTTGCTGAAGGTGCTTACAGCCTTGATAAGTCCTACCGTGCCTATAGATGTAAGATCCTCAAGCCATATACCCGTGTTTTCAAATTTCTTCGCAATATAAACTACCAGTCTCAGATTATGCACTATAAGCATATCTCTCGCCTTGTCAAAATCGGTATCCAGAAGTGAAAGCGCGGCTTCTTCTTCCTCTTTTGAAAGCGGCGGGGGAAGCTGTTCGGAACTGTTTATGTAATGAACATAATTCTTTTTTTTACGGCGAAACATGCCGAGTATTTTATTCAGAAATTTTTTCAGCATAGCCATTTCCCCCTATAATGAGATAATTTCCGGATTGAATATACAGTCGATATCCATGCCGAGTTTTGTTTTTGTCACGCCTATAAGCGCGTCCGCAGGCTTGCCGTTTATCAATATACTTTGTGCTCTGAAAATCGGCATAAGTGCCTCGCCCGATGCTGTGCTTAAAGGAACAAGACGTATTTTTTCCACCGACAGACTCGCGAAATATTTTTCAATATCCGGCGGAATGATTTTTGTTATCTTATAATATTCGCAGATAATAATCGGTGTTTTGCTGAACATATCCTCTGCGTTACAGCCCGTATCACACAGTCCGTTAAGCGAGACCTCAATCTCATTTGCGGATATTTTGACCTCGCAGATCTTATCTTTCCTGTTTAGCTTTTTTGAGATCAGCTTTACCAGCTTTATCAGAAAAAACGCCGCGGCGGTAAACGCGATAAGTGCCACGACCGGTATATTAAAATAAAAAATGCCGTTTTCATAAAGCATTCCCGTAGGCGCGAAAAATACCCACAGCGCGTTTATAACACCCGCGAAAATGAAATTTACTACAAGAAAGAACAACGCGCATACCGCGAAGTCCGACGGCTTCTGTTTTCCGAATGCAACAAAGGTCATGGCTGCGCCGAGGGCGATTTTGTATACTGCGGAAATCACGAAGTGAAGCTCGGGAGCGAGTATTATAAGCGCTCCAAGCGCGCCGATAAATGCCGAAAGTACAAGTCTTTTGCGCGAAACCCCGCGCCTGAGGAGCAAAGCTGTTCCCCATAGCAGAAAAAAATTTATGTACAGATTAAGCGCAACTAAAACATCTGCGTAGATCACCACAGCAGTTCACCTCGCTTGTACTTATTATACAGCTTAATACCAGCATATCCTGCCGAATCTGCCCGTCGGTTTATGGGATTTTGCGGGGAAAAAAGAGAAAACCGCCCGAGATGACACGAACGGTAAAAAGTAATAGGCGTGCGTACAAAAAGTCTTTGGAAGGGAGTCTGAGGGCGCATTATGCCCTTCGGGCAAAATGCGCCCTCAGTTTAGTAAAATCATTGAATTTGTTTTTGATTTGCAGTAGTGTGTCTTAATTTTTTATTCTTGAGGAAAAACTTTCTGTAGAAAGTTTTTCCCCAAACCCCTTTTCAAAGACTTTTTGTTGGATTCAAACCCTAATTCCTGTTAAACTCCGCAAGCTCCAAGCCCTCGTTTTTGTCAAGCGCCCACTTTATGTTCCACTCGCTTGTGAAGATCAAAAGATAGTTTTCACGGACGTCCTGAATAAGCTTTGTATCAGAAGTCAGCACCAGCTTTTTCAGCTCGTCAAGTCCTCCCGAAAGATGTTTTTCGCTTGTTATCCAGCGGATATATTCATACGACAGATCCTCGCGGATAATGTCCACGTTGTATTCGTTTTTCAAACGGTATTCCAAAACGTCAAACTGAAGAACGCCCACAACTCCGACAATAACTTCCTCAAATCCGCTCTGCGGCTCGGAGAATATCTGGATAGCGCCCTCCTGTGCGATCTGCGTTGTGCCCTTTATAAACTGCTTTCTTTTCAGCGTGTCTTTCTGTCGGATACGCGCAAAGTGTTCGGGAGCAAACGTCGGTATTCCCTCAAAAACAAGCTTTGTTTTCGGCGCGCATATCGTGTCGCCGATAGAGAAAACTCCCGGGTCGAAAACACCCATTATATCTCCCGCGTACGCTTCGTCGATAACCTCACGGTCGTTTGCCATTATCTGCTGAGGCTGAGAAAGCCGCATAACGCGGTTGTTCTGAACATGCAGGACTTCCATTTCCTTTGTGAATTTTCCGCTGACGATTCTCATAAACGCAATTCTGTCGCGGTGAGCCTTGTTCATATTAGCCTGAATTTTAAAGATAAACGCCGAGAAATTCTCGTCAAACGGGTCTACAGTTCCGTTTTCGGTATTTCTCGGAAGGGGAGAAGAGGTCATTTTCAGAAAGCTCTCCAAAAACGGCTCTACTCCGAAATTTGTAAGCGCTGAGCCGAAAAATACCGGCGAGAGCTTTCCGTTGTTTACAAGCTCCGCGTCAAATTCCTCGCTCGCTCCGTCAAGAAGCTCCACGTCATCTTTGAGAGTGTTGTAGTTAGACTCTCCGATAAGTTCCGCAAGGTTTGCGTCGTTAAGGTCAGCCTCTGTTGCCGCTACCTCTTTTGTTCCGTAGTTCATCCCGTCGTTCATTTCAAACGAGATAATCCTGCGGTTTTCGCGGTCGTAAACTCCCTTAAAATCCTTTCCCGAGCCAATCGGCCAGTTTACGGGATAGGTCTTTATCCCAAGCTCGCTTTCTATTTCCTCAAGCAGATCAAAGGGGTTTCGGCTTTCTCTGTCCATTTTATTTATAAAGGTGAAAATAGGTATATTTCTCATGACACATACCTTAAACAGCTTTCGTGTCTGATTTTCAACGCCCTTTGCCGCGTCTATCACCATTACCGCGCTGTCCGCAGCCATTAGCGTTCTGTATGTGTCCTCCGAAAAGTCCTGGTGTCCGGGAGTGTCAAGAATATTTATGCAAAAGCCGTTGTAGTTGAATTGCATGACCGACGACGTAACGGAAATTCCGCGCTGTTTTTCTATCTCCATCCAGTCGGAAACCGCGTGTCTTGTGTTTTTCTTTCCTTTTACCGCGCCAGCCATGGCGATAGCGCCTCCGTAAAGCAGAAACTTTTCCGTCAGCGTTGTTTTACCCGCGTCGGGGTGTGAGATAATTGCGAACGTTCTGCGGCGTTCAATTTCGTGTTTAAGATCGGACATTTTTTATTCCTCCGGATTATTTACAGTTTTTCAGGCTGTAGAGAAGCCCTCAGATGCACGGGATATTGCATGCAAAATCCCTAAGCCGTACCACGGCTAACCATCTGGTTGCAGTGGTACGGCTGACAAAGCAGATGAGGGTTTATCGACAGCCTGACTTTATTCCTCTTTATTGTTGTTATTTATCATATCTTGCTCTGCGTTGTATACGTGTTCGCCCGCCTCGAGCTTTGTCGGCTCATCGATCCCTTTGCTTTTGAGAGTAAGCGTAAACGTCATTCCGACAATAATCGGCAGATAAAACGTAAATATCCTCCACAGCATCATCGCCGTTCCCGTAAATTCTCCGAAGATATCCCCGAAAAATCCCGCAAATCCCAGCTCCGCCGCGCCCATTGCCCCCGGAAGCGGGATAAACGAGGAGATCATAAGCACAAACGCCTGATAGGATAGTATCTGAAGAAGCCCCGAGCCCTCAAGCCCGAATCCCGTATACAGAACGTATGTAATACTGAGAAACAGCGAAAGCTGGATAAAGGTAAAAATACAGGATTTGATTATCGCGGGGATATTATTCTTTAAAAACATAAAGTTTGTGTGAAACTTTTCTACCTCGCGCGTGAAATAAACTCTGTGCTTCATTGGGTTTTTAACTATGCGCATTTTTGCCAGCAGGGAAATAACGGCGTTTAGAAATTTAACCGTACCCTTTCTCCATATAGCTATTCCCAACAGGAAAATGATTACGAGAGTGTTTATGACAAAGCCTATTATCACAAACGGCATGAGACCCTTTGACATAAGGTCATCCCCAAACTGCCCGATACCGATAACAAGCGTAAATACCGAATAAAGCGTAAGCACAAACTGATATACGATAAACCTTGAAAGCAGCGCCGTAAGCGTGTTTCCGAGAGGCACGCCGAATTTCACGAAATAGTAGGTCTGCATAGGCTGTCCGCCCGAAGCGAACGGTGTTATACAGTTGAAATACTGCCCGATTATCGTGTCGAGCCAGCTGTAATAAAACTTAACGTCTTTCTGCATGGGTTTCAGCATTGAGTGGACCGTAAGCGCCTCACACAGCCAGTATCCTACCATAAACATCACACCCAGCACGATAAACCACGGATTTATCGCTCTCATGGCGTTGAAAACCTTTTCGGGCTTGTCGAAAACAAACAGATAAACTATCATTATGATAAAGGCAATCCCGCAGACAATAAGGTTTAACTTTTTGCCTAATTTTTTCATAATTTACCTCTTTATACAAATACTCATATTATTATAAGAAAAAATGAGCCGCTTGTCAAGGTCTTTTCGTCCGAAATATACTAAAATTACTTGACAAAAATGGCATAAAATGATATAATAAGATGTTGAATTACAAGCGAAAGGAAGAGAGAAATGTTTATCGAAAACGAATACAGAACCGCCTATTGCTGCGGCTTTGGAGAAAGTGACATTGGTAAGAAGGTAAGAGCCGCGGGCTGGGTCGCAAATATCCGCGACCACGGCGGAATAATGTTTGTAGATCTGCGCGATCACTATGGCGAGGTCCAGATCGTTTTTCATAACGAAAGCTTGCTTGAAAATATCCACAAGGAGTGCGCGGTCTCGATTTCGGGTACCGTTTTAAAGCGTGACGAAAGCACATATAACGATAAGATCGCCACGGGAACGATTGAAATTGAGGCGGAGGAAGTACGTATTCTCGGAAAGGTTACCGAGCAGCTTCCTTTTGAAATAGCCTCTTCCCGAGAAACAAGAGAGGATGTCCGTCTCAAATACCGCTATCTTGACCTGAGAAACAAAAAGGTGCATGACAATATCGTGCTCCGTTCTGATATTATTGCGTTTTTGAGGGATAAAATGCGCGAAATGGGCTTTTTGGAGCTTCAGACGCCGATTTTGTCGACTTCCTCTCCAGAGGGCGCGCGCGATTATCTTATTCCAAGCAGAAAACACCACGGAAAGTTTTACGCGCTGCCTCAGGCTCCCCAGATATTCAAGCAGATATATATGGTCTCGGGCTTTGACAGATACTTTCAGATAGCGCCGTGTTTCCGTGATGAGGACGCGCGCGCCGACCGTTCGCCCGGAGAATTTTATCAGCTTGACTTTGAGATGAGCTTTGCTACGCAGGAAGACGTCTTTACAGTTGCCGAAGAGGTCCTGTCCGCCGTATTCTCCAAGTTTTCGGATAAGGCGGTAAGCCCCGCGCCGTTCAGACGCATAACCTTTGCGGACGCGATGCTTAATTACGGCTCGGATAAGCCCGACCTTCGCAACCCGCTTATAATCAAAGAGCTTTCGGACTTGTTTGTAGACAGCGACTTCAAGCCATTCGCAAACAAGTGCGTACGCGGAATACGCGTTCCGAAAATGGCTTCGCAGAGTAAGAGCTTCTTTAAGAATATGGAGGACTTTGCCGTAAACGAGGTCGGAATGAAGGGACTCGGCTATTTCAAGGTAGAAGATGGCGAGGACGGACGCAAGTTCAAGTATAACGGACCTATTGACAAATTCCTTAACGATGAGCAGCGTGATGAGCTTGCGAAGCGCTGTGAGCTTGAGGTGGGAGATGTTCTCTACTTTATCGCGGACAGCAAGAAAAACGCGCCGAAGTTTGCGGGACAGATACGCACAGAGGTTGCAAAGCGCATGGAGCTTATCGACGAAAGCCGCTTTGAGCTGTGCTTTATCGTAGATTTCCCGATGTACGAGCTTGATGAGGAAACGGGAAAGATAATCTTTACGCACAATCCGTTTTCAATGCCGCAGGGCGGTCTTGACGCGCTCTTAAACAAGGACCCGCTTGAAGTTCTCGCTTATCAGTATGATATTGTCTGCAACGGCGTTGAGCTTTCTTCGGGAGCAGTCAGAAACCACGATCTTGACACCATGGTTAAAGCGTTTGAGATCGCGGGCTATTCGGAAGAGGATGTCGCGTCAAAGTTCGGCGCGTTGTACAACGCATTTAAGTTCGGCGCTCCGCCTCATGCCGGAATGGCGCCGGGCGTTGACCGCATGATAATGCTTCTTACGGGCGAAGACAGCATACGCGAGGTAATTGCGTTCCCGCTCAACTCCAACGCGCAGGATCTGCTTTTAGGCGCGCCCACGGAGGTTACGGAGCAGCAGCTGCGTGAGGTTCATATCAAGGTGAGAAAGCAGAATTAAAAACGTAAAAAGCGAGCATACAAAAAGTCTTTGAAAGGGAGTCTGAGGGGAAACTTTCTACAGAAAGTTTCC
>JAFLUG010000130.1 GCA_022508885.1 Oscillospiraceae bacterium
GGCCAGATGAAGTTGCCGTTCTCGTCCTGCTTGAACCAGTTTACGTTGAAGATCTTGGGAGCCTTGTCACCGAGCTTCTTGCCCATATCGATCCAGTGCTGCCAGTAATCGCCGACGTTGTAGCCGATAAAGGGCTTCATAGCCATCGGATCGTGACGGAGAACTCCTACCGCACCGGTAGCCGCCGCGGTAGTCTCGGAGGAAACCGCCGAGCCAACGTAAGTGCCGTGGTTCCAGTCAAAGGACTGATAAACCAGCGGAGTAGTGGAAGCGCGTCTGCCGCCGAAGATGATAGCGGAAACCGGCACGCCCTGCGGGTTGTTGAACTCGGAAGACAGGCACGGGCAGTTGATAGCGGGAGCGGTAAAGCGCGAGTTCGGGTGAGCGAGAACCTGGTTCTTGCCGTCCGCACCCTTAGTAGCGGTGAACTCCTTGCCGTTGACCTTAGCGCCCTTCCATTCTTCTGCGTTCTCAGGCGGATTCTTGTCAAGACCCTCCCACCAAACGGTGTCGTCGTCAAGGTTGAGAGCAACGTTCGTAAAGATCGCGTTCTTCTTGGTGCACTCGAGAGCGTTGAAGTTGGATTTAGCGTTTGTTCCGGGAGCAACACCGAAGAAACCGTTCTCGGGGTTGATAGCATACAGTCTGCCGTCGGGGCCGGGCTTCATCCAGGCGATGTCGTCGCCAACGGTGTAAACCTCATAACCCGCGTCCTTGTAAACAGCCGGAGGAATAAGCATAGCCAGGTTAGTTTTACCGCAAGCGGACGGGAAAGCCGCGGTGATGTACTTGATGTCGCCGTCGGGCTTCTTAACGCCGAGGATCAGCATATGTTCTGCCATCCAGCCCTCTTTCCAGCCCTGGTAGGAAGCGATTCTCAGCGCGAAGCACTTCTTTCCGAGCAGAACGTTTCCGCCGTAAGCGGAGTTGATAGACCAGATAGTATTGTCCTCGGGGAACTGAACGATGTATCTGTTTTCGGGGTCTACGTCAGCCTTGCTGTGCAGACCGCGAACGAAGTCGTTGGAGTCGTCGGGCAGGTTTTTGAACGCCTGCTCGCCCATACGGGTCATGATGTTCATATTGAGAACAACGTAGATAGAGTCGGTAAGCTCCACGCCGACCTTAGCGATAGGCGAACCGATAGGACCCATAGAGTAGGGAATAACGTACATAGTTCTGCCCTTCATAACGCCGTCGTACATAGGCGTGAGCTTAGCGTACATTTCCTTGGGATCCATCCAGTTGTTGGTAGGACCTGCGTTTTCCTTAGTTCTGGAGCAGATGAAGGTTCTGTCCTCAACGCGGGCGACGTCGTTGGGCTTGGTTCTGTGATACAGACAGCCGGGGAACTTATCCTGGTTGAGCTTTCTCATCTCGCCGGAAGCGAGCGCCTCGTTGGTAAGCTCGTCGAGCTGAGCCTTCGAGCCGTCGATCCAAACAACCTTATCGGGCTTGGTAAGAGCGGTCATTTCATCGATCCACTTTAAGACATTGGGATTCTTGGTAAGTGCCATAACAATAATCTCCTTCAACACAAAATTTGAGAGCAGCAACTCTCTCCACATATACTATTATACACGATTTTTTGCAAGTTGTCAAGCGATATTATAAAACCCGCGGGCTATTTTTGAGGAACCCCCAAGCCTCTGCCCGTAAAGCCGCAAAACCCGAGGCATTGTCCGCCCCGGGCATTTTTTGTTGGGAACTCCAAGCCCCTGCTCTTTGACCGTTCCGTCTCAAATATCCGGCTCCTATTTATCGAAGCTAGAGATTACAGCAGCAGGCAACCGCCGTTTCTTACTTAAGATACTTCTCTATAACCTTACCGTTCAAATCCAACTGTTGCCCTTTTTCATTAAAGCTATATCCAACACCATACCGATCTTTTTCGTCAGCAAGATTTACAACACTAAAATTTTCTAAACCAATTTTTTCAGGCTTTTCATCGTAAACCGCATATCCTGTAAAATAGCATACATATTCTTTTTCGCTACTTGTTGATATATTGAATTCCCCGCCATAAGCATATTCGATGTATACCTCTCTTTTTTTCCCGCCTCCCGGTTCAATCGAGGCGCGGTCAATGGATACAATTTCTCCATCAATAAAAGCCAAAAGTTTTTGAACATCATCAGCTGTGACCTTTAAATAATCACCAAACATGACACTTAATGATTCCGCGTCGCCTTCCTTAAGGTAATCCTGCATATCCCGAATCATGTATTCTACATATCTATAAGGCGATCGTTTAGGGTCAATTTCTTTTTTTCTCCTAAGAAACGCGCATCCCGTCAAGCTGCAAAGCATAGCAGCACAAATTATCACGCAAACAAGTTTTTTAAACATGACTACTCCTCCCGTCCGAATCACCTAATTTGCTCATCCCGCCGAATAACCATTTCAAAAGAATAGTCCGAGCTGATATCATTTAAATGTTGTAGTTGTTTAGCGGTAAAGAAACGTGCGTCGATCTGAAGACAGCTTATTTTTTCAAAATCTTCGAGCACGCTGTAATCTTCCATAAAAACGTTTGTTTCAGCTCGACCTTTTTTGTTATCAAAACGAAAGTATTTTATGCCGCGCTTAAAAACCAGAATATAACGGCTTCTCTCGCCTTTATAGAAGTCGCTGTTATCGCGCAAAACATTGCAGAAATTGATACAAGAAGCAATAAAATCGCTCTTTTCTTTTCGATATGAAAAGCAAGATACCATAGTTCCGTTTGTTTCGTCTAAGTACCTATCTGATGGGGAAAAAGCGTGATCGGTCATTGAAAGATAAGTGCCAAATACTTCTTTCGCTTCTATAATTCTTTGCACGCGAAGATTTATTACAAATGCCGCAACGCACAAAAACACAGCCGCAAACACGCCGAGTTTAAAGTAAAAGCTCGTCGGTAACTTTTTAGCCTTGGTTTTTTGATTGGAGTTGTGATTTTTTTCATAATTTTCAGGCATGATGTTCTCCTATCCCGTCCGAATCACCTAATTTGCTCATCCCGCCCGCACAGCCTTGCATAATCAGCTCCTTATTTATTTTTTACGGAAAAAGTCATACGGGTATTACTGAATCACAGAGCCAGCCACGGTATTATTATCACCAATCCGTGACGTTCCCACCGAAGTCCAAAGGTTGCCCTTTTTCATTAAAGCCAAGTCCGGCACCATACCCATTAATTGAGCCATTATTATTAATTACAATAGCAATATACTCCAAGCCAACTTTTTCTGGCTTTTCGTCATTAACCACATACCCAGCAAAATGACATTCATATTCTTTTCCGTTACTTGTTGATATATTGAATCGACCGCCATAAGCGTATTTTAAGTATTCCCCGTATTTTACTGTGCCTCCATTGGGCTGGAGACTTTCTTTATCAAAGGATACAATTTCCCCGTCTATAAAGTCCAATAGCCCTTGAACTTCCTCGACAGTTGCACGTGATCCTTTAGCGATTAGCTTGTGTAAATTTTCTGCATCGCCTTCTTTCAGATAATCCTCCATATCTTGAAGCACTTTATCTACATATCTATGAGGCGATCGTTTAGGGTCAATTTCTTTTTCTCTCCTAAGAAACCCGCACCCCGTCAAGCTGCAAACCACGGCAAAAACAATTATCACGCAAAACAATTTCTTTAACACAAAAACACCCCCTCAAAATATCTTAATCAAAGTA
>JAFLUG010000131.1 GCA_022508885.1 Oscillospiraceae bacterium
ACCTCGCGGATATTTATCTCGGGATTGAAATTCGTCGCGAACGGATAGCCGTGGTCGCCGCCGTTGCAGTCGAGAATGTCGATATAGTTTATCTCGTCAAACTCGTGCTTCTGAGCATACGCCGAGAAAACTCCCGTAACTCCCGGGTCGAAGCCGCAGCCGAGAATGGCGGTAAGTCCCGCCTTTTCAAAGCGCTCTTTATACGCCCACTGCCACGAATACTCAAATTTCGCGGTGTCCTCGGGCTCGTAGTTTGCCGTGTCGAGATAATCCACCCCGCATTCGAGGCACGCCTCCATAATGTGCAGGTCCTGATAAGGCAGAGCTATATTCATGACAATATCGGGCTTATAGCTTTTAATAAGCTCGCAAAGCTCGGGCACATTATCCGCGTTTACAGCGGCGGTGGAAATAACGGTTTTGGTCTTATCCTGCCACTTTTCCTTAAGCGCGTCGCACTTCGCCTTTGTTCTTGACGCTATCATTATCTCCGAGAAAACCTCGCTGTTCTGACAGCATTTCGCCACAACGACCGAGGCTACGCCTCCCGCGCCTATGATCAATGCTCTGCTCATTATATTTTACCTCCCGAAAAAAATTAAATCGCTAACAGAATTATGATAAACGCCGCCAATTGAATTATCGCGGCAATCGACATTGCGTATACACCAGCGCCGTTTTTCCGCATTATGCCATTGCTTACCAGAATTATCATGACAATACAGGTTATAACTGCCATAACCAAGAGTATTCCCGATATTATCTTAAGCGTAGCCTCCGAAATATACTCCGCGTCGGCGTACTGCCCTGTATCCACGCGCACCGAGTCGCCGAGCTTTTCGTTTACGCTTACAAGATTCAAACCCCTTTTACTGCTCGCGCTCTTTATAAGCGCGCTTATCTGAACGGGCGCGATCGCCAGGCCGTCGGGAGTAAAGTTTTCCTCAAACCATTTCTCATCGGCTCTTACAGCCAGAGAATTTGCCCCGTCCTCGTTTGTCGTGATGTAAAACCTCTCGGAATATATCGGTATTACGCCGAAAAGCATATGCTTTATCTCAACGATCTCCTTGGCATACAAAACTCTGTATTCTATGACCTCGCCGGTCATTGCCCTGTCTGGGTCGGCCGGGCTTGCGTAAAGCTCTGAGATACCCGAAACTATCGTAAAGAAAAAAGCCACTGTCACCATAACCGCGCCTATGATAAGACCGATCTTTACTTTAACGCTCATAAATTCGCTCCGTTGGTCTCGCGCAGAACATCTCTCACATTCTGCGGAAGCGCGAAACAGCCCGTATGCACAAAGCGGTTGTAATAATAGGTCTTAAGTCCCTGAGAAAGCCACCACTCGGCGTTGAAATCGTCAACGGGATGGTATTTTTTAGACGCGAACCCGAACAGCCAGTGTCCCGAGGGATAGGTCGGGATATGCGCCTGATAAACGAGCGCTGTCGGGAAAAACGACTTTATGCGGCTGTGAGCGCGCTTCATTATCTGCGCGTATTCGTCATAAAACGTGCTTTCGTGCTGATTCACCATGATGCCGTCATCTTTGAGCGCCTTATAGCAGTTTCCGTAAAACTCCTTTGTAAACAGACCCTCTCCGGGTCCGAACGGGTCGGTGGAATCAACTATTATCAGATCGTACTCGTTTTCCGCGCCGCGGACGAATTTCAGCCCGTCCTCGTAGTAAATATGCACTCTCGGGTCGTCAAGCGAGCAGGTCGTCTGCGGGAGATATTCCTTGCAAAGCTCGACAACGCGCCTGTCTATCTCCACCATATCAATATGCTCTACGTTTTTGAACCTGCAAAGCTCGCGTATCGTGCCTCCGTCGCCCGCGCCGATAACTAAAACGCGCTTTATATTCGGATTAACGCTTAACGGAACGTGGGTTATCATCTCGTGATATATCTTCTCGTCCTTTTCCGTAAGCATAAGATATCCGTCAAGCACAAGTATCCTGCCGAAATCGAAGCTGTCAAGAATGTCGATCTTCTGAAACTCGCTCTGCTCGGACACAAGGTGTTCTTTTATCTTGATAGAAAATTTTACTCCGGAGGTGTGATCCTCGGTAAACCAAAGCTCCAAAAAACCGCCCCTTTCATTTGTTCGTCTATTTTACGACCTGTAAATATTCAACATTCATATCGCGGCTGCCTGTTACGCTGCAGCCCTTTTCCTTCGCGAACCTGATGTAATCGAGAATATCGTCTGTTATTCTCTCTCCCGGCGCGAGAATGGGTATTCCCGGGGGATAGCACATGACAAACTCGCTGCATACCCTGCCCGCGGTCTGTTCTATCGGCATTGTGTCCTGCTCGGCGTAAAACGCCTGCTGCGGAGTTGTCACAACTATCGGATTTATATATTCATGGTCGAAAAGCCCGGCGGGAGATTTTCCGTAAATGCGCTTTATCTCACTGAGCGCGCCTAAAAGCCGCTCGATTTCAAGCGCGCGGTCGCCTCCCGTTATTATAGCTAAAATGTTTCCGATATCGCCGAACTCGATTTGTATTCCGTACTCGTCGCGAAGTAAGTCGTACACTTCTATTCCGGCAAGACCTATCGCGCGTGTATGAATAGACAGCTTTGTTTTGTCAAACGCGCAGAAATCCGCGCCGTTGCACAATTCGCCGCCAAACGCGTAGTATCCGCCGAGGTTGTTTATCTCGCTTCTGGCATACTCGGAAAACTTGACCGTTTTTTCGTAGAACTCCGCGCCGTTCTGCGCCAGATTCCTGCGCGCCAAGTCCAGCGATACCATAAGCAGATAGCTCGCGCTGGTTGTCTGAGTAAGATTTATTATCTGGCGGACATAATCGGAATCAACGTTTTTACCCATAAGCAAGACCGCACTCTGGGTAAGGCTTCCGCCCGTTTTATGGACCGAAACGGCGCACATATCCGCTCCGCAGCTCATTCCGCTTGGCGGAAGCTCGCTTCCGAAATAAAAGTGCGTTCCGTGAGCCTCGTCGCAAAGCGCCATAAGTCCGTGCTCATGCGCAATATCAACGATTTTTTTAAGATCCGAGCAGATGCCGTAATAGGTGGGATTGTTCACCAGCACAGCCTTTGCGTCGGGATTTTCGGCTATCGCCCTTTCAACGTCCTCGGGAGTCATTCCGAGAGGTATTCCGAGCTGTTTGTTCTCGCCGGGATTTACATAAACCGGCACCGCCCCGCAGACTACAAGCGCGTTTATGGCGCTTCTGTGGACGTTTCGCGGAAGAATTATCTTCTCCCCCGCTTTGCAGACGGACATTATCATCGCCTGGACCGCGCCGGTCGCGCCGTTTACGATAAAAAACGAATGCTCCGCGCCAAAAGCGTCGGCGCAAAGCTCCTGTGCCTCCTTAATTACAGAAACGGGGTGGCAGAGGTTATCAAGGGGCTTCATTGAATTTACGTCGTTTTTCAGGCAGTCGCGCCCTAAAAAATCCGTAAGAGCCGCGTCCGCTCTCCCGCCCTTATGCCCGGGAACATCAAACGGAACAACGCGGTTTAAACGGTGCTCCGTCATAGCCTCATACAGAGGCGCGCGAGTCTGGTCAAGCTTCAAAAGCCACACCCCTTATTTTGATTTGAATTTCAAAATTCATCACTTGACGTCAGCAGGGCTGACGTCAAGTGAGAACCGCGCGCA
>JAFLUG010000132.1 GCA_022508885.1 Oscillospiraceae bacterium
TCCCCCCCGGTTCCGACTTGGCGGCTAAGCGAAGCGTGCCGCCAAGTCGTGAATTTTGAAATTCTATTTAAATAACTCCGCTAAGACAGCGTTATGTCCGAGTAATGTATTCCGCATTAAAAAGAGGTGTGTTGTTTGGCAGGTTTCGTTCATTTGAATGTTCATACGGGCTACAGCCTGCTCGAGGGAGCGTGCAGGCTGCGCGAGCTGTGCGAAAAAGCAAAAGCTCTCGAAATGCCCGCGCTTGCTATAACGGACACCGGCGCGCTTTACGGGGCGATAGAGTTTTCGGATATCTGCGCCGAGCTTGGGATAAAAGCGATAATCGGCTGCGAGGTGAGAGTTTCCGAAAACAACCGCTATATGAAAGCCTCGGGCGAGCCGAGCAGACTTACGCTTTTGTGCAAAAACGAAACGGGCTATAAAAATCTCTGCCGCCTTATTTCCAAACAAGTTGAAATTCTCGGAGAGTTTGTGACCGACAAGGACTGCATCGAAGAATACTCCGAAGGACTGATCGCGCTTTCGGGCGGGAAAAACGGCGAGATAACGCGCCTTATCAAAAGCAAAAGAAATTCCGAGGCGGAAAAATGCGCGCTTTGGTATCAATCAATTTTCAAAGAAGATTTCTATCTCGAGCTGAATAACCACAACGATATCGACGATATGCGCGTCTGTAAGGAGCTTCGCTCTCTCTCCGAAAAAACGGGAATAAAAACCTGTCCAACAAACAACGTCCATTATGTCGAAAAGTCTCAGAGCCGGGTTCAGAAGCTTTTGGAATGCATAAAAGAGAATAAAGTCCTTTCGGATAATTCAGAAGACGGACTTCAGGGTTCTGAGTACTATCTGAAAAGCCGTGAGGAAATGGCTCGTTTTTTTACCGAAGACGAGCTTTCAATTCCCGAGAAAATCGCGGAGCAGTGTAATTTCAAATTTGAATTCGGCGTGACTAAACTTCCGCTTTTCAAAAAGGAGGGAGTCTCGGACAACGCGGAGTATTTCCGAAAGCTTTGCGCAAAAGGCGCGGAAAAACGCTATGGAACAGTAACCGAGGAGATAAAAAACCGCCTTGATTATGAGCTTTCGGTCATTGAGAAAATGGGCTTTGTGGACTATTTCCTCATAGTCTGGGATTTCGTGCGCTACGCCAAAACAAACGATATCCCCGTAGGCCCCGGCAGAGGCAGCGGCGCGGGGTCGCTTTGCGCGTACTGTATGGGAATTACCGAAATAGACCCGCTGAGGTTCAATCTGCTGTTTGAGAGATTCTTAAACCCTGAGCGCGTTTCCATGCCCGATTTCGATATTGATTTCTGCAACGAGCGCCGCGGAGAGGTGATAGAATATGTCAGAGACCGCTACGGCGCGCAGTGCGTGGCGCAGATAGCCGCGTTTGATACGCTAAAGGCAAAAGCGGCTATCCGCGACGCGGGCCGCGCCCTCGGAATTTCCCAGCGGAAAACCGACGCCGCCGCGAGGGCGGTTCCGTTCAGTATAAACCCCGACCTTTCCGAAGAGCTGAAAAACGGCGAGCTTAAAGAGCTTTACAATTCTGACGGTGATATCCGCAGACTTATCGACGCGGCGCTGATGATAGAGGGCTTTCCGCGGCATACGACCGTCCATGCGGCGGGAGTTGTCATCACGCGCGAGCCTGTAATGGAATACGCGCCGATAGAGGTAAACGCCGAGGGTGCTAAAACGCAGTTTACAATGACCGCCCTCGAACGCCTCGGACTTCTGAAAATGGACTTTCTGGGGCTGAGAAACCTCACGGTCATTCATAAGGCGTGTATGAAGATACGCGAAACTCAGCCCGATTTTGATATAAGCAAGATCGGCGACGGCGATGAAAAAACCTACTATATGCTCGGACAGGGAAAAACCTCGGGAGTGTTTCAGCTTGAATCGGACGGGATGTCGTCGGTCATCGCGCGGCTCAAGCCGCAGTCTATAGAGGACCTTACCGCGGCGATAGCGCTGTACCGTCCCGGACCGATGGACGCTATCCCGAGGTATATTGAAAACCGTCATAAAAACCCCGAAGAAATAACCTATAAGCACCCGCTGTTGAAAAATATTCTTTCCGTAACCTACGGCTGTATGGTCTATCAGGAGCAGGTCATGCAGATATGCCGCGAGATAGGCGGATATTCCTACGGCAGAGCCGACCTTGTCCGCCGCGCGATGTCAAAGAAAAAACGCGGCGTAATGGAAAAAGAACACGACGCGTTTGTTTACGGAACCGAAACCAACTGCGGCGCGATAAAAAACGGCGTTGACGAAAAAACCGCGAATGATATCTTCGACGAAATGGAAAAGTTTTCAAGCTATGCCTTCAACAAATCCCACGCCGCCGCATATGCCACAGTGGCGTATCAGACGGCATATCTGCGCTGTCATTATTACAAAGAATATATGAGCGCGCTTTGCTCGAGCGTAATGGATTATACTGGAAAGCTCGCGGAATATGCCGCGGATATCGCGTCAAGCGGAGTTGCGCTTCTTCCTCCCGATATAAACAAAAGCTATGCGGATTTTGTGGTAGAAGACAGCGCTGTTCGGTTCGGGCTTGCGGCGGTGAAAAATCTGGGCAGGAGCTTTGTCGAGGAAATGACAAAAGAACGTGACGAAAACGGAAGCTTTATTTCTCCCGAGGATCTCGCCCTCAGGACTGCGCGCTTCGGAAACAACCGCCGCTATACCGAAGCTCTCGTAAAATGCGGAGCGCTTGATAATCTGGGCGTTACCCGCTCGAGCCTGCTTTCGGGGATAGACGGGCTTTTGAATTACGCCTCTCGCGAAGTCTTCAGAAAAGAAAGCGGACAGCTTGACCTGCTCGGAGAAAGTGACGAAAAGACAGGTTATGTCTTCCCGAAGTCCGAGGAATTTCCGAAAACAAAACTGCTCGGTCTTGAATTTGAAAGCATAGGCTTTTATGTTTCGGGACACCCCGCGGGTATATATCTTCCGCGCGCGGAAAACTGCGTATTTATCGCCGACGCGCTTGATTTGAGCGACAACGCGCCCTGTTCTGTTATGGCGCTTGTTTCGGATGTGCGAAATCATTATGCCAAAAGCGGAGAGATGGCTTTTGCGGAGCTTGAAGACGAAAGCGGGACTATTTCCGCGGTCGTTTTCCCAAGCGTTTTTTCAGACGCCGAAAGGCTTTCCGTCGGAAGGGTATATTATTTAAACGGAAGAATAAACAAAAAGGACAGAAAAACCAGCTTTGTCATTAACACGATAAAGCGAGCCGAAACTCTCCCCGAAGCCTCTTCAAAAACGCTTTTTGTAAACTTTGAAAGCGGCCTCGACCCGCGTATCCCCAAAATAACCGAATTGCTTTTCAAATTCCGCGGAACGTGCGCAGTGAGAGCGTGTTTTCGCGATAAGCGCGAGGTGAGGCGGATAAACGGGCTTCGCGGAGTAATGGTCTGCCCCGAGCTTTTAAACAAGCTGCGCAGCATTCTTGGAAATGATAACGTGATAGTAAAATAAACAGTACAAAAAGTCTTTGAAAGGGAGTCTGAGGGGAAACTTTCTACAGAAAGTTTCCC
>JAFLUG010000133.1 GCA_022508885.1 Oscillospiraceae bacterium
GGCAGTGTACCGATTAAAATGTTCGTTCGGTAATACCCTGCGAAAGCGCACTGTAAAAGGTGCGCTTTACTTTAAACGTTTAACAAGGTGAAGGTATGTATACAAGTAAATCAAACATTGTATTCTGCAAAAAAGCCTGCGGGTTTTGCAGTAATTGGAAAGAGCCGATTGCCGGTGAGAATCTCACAGAAATAGAAATGTTCAACGCAGCTGAGGAAAGAATTTGCCGCATATACGGCATTAAGAAAAAAGCGACTGCTTGCTGCAGAAACTTTGAATTCCATGGCAATATGACTATACAGCTATAAATTATGTGTACGCTGCATTATGTAAAGCACCTGATATCATTGTTTTTAACGCGGGCAATCGGGAAATAGAAACGGCGCAAAATATTTGCGGCGTTTTTTTATTTAAGTATCTCAAACCCCTGCTTCTCCAGATCGAGATTCGCGTCGATGATGCTTTTGCGGTGGGAGAGATTGAACATAATGACCGCGTCGCGCGGGTCTTTGGAGTAGAGCTGCGCTGCGCGGCACTTTTTAAGCAGCGCGTTTGTCTCATCGCAGCTGAATCCAAACCCGAACGCAATAGCGATCAGCTTGTCGCGCGAGGGCAGGCGCTTGCCGTTGAAGATGTGGTAGACGTGCGATTTTGTAAGACCGCTTTTCTTAACAATATCCGAAACCTTGAGATTCGCTCTGTAAAGCGCTTCGTTTAAGGTGTCGGAAACGCTCTTTTTCAAGAGATACTTGGAATTCTCCGCGAGATAACCGTCCGCGCTGTCCGACTGCTTTATCTCGTTTTCAAGCTCGTTGGTGGATTTTTCTTTTGTAATCATAATTTACTTCCTCGCAAAAATAAAATAACTTCCAACATACATTTTAGTTGAGTAATCGCCGGTTTTATTCTCGATCACAAGATACTCCTCTCCGTCAACCTCAACGGTGAAAAGCTGCATGATCAACTGACCGCTGCCGTCTTTAATAATAAGATAACCGTTAGTCCAAGGTGTGTTTGCTGTACCCTGTCCGTTGTTTACGACTGCCGCGCCGTCCGGGAATAAGTCGACGCTTTTAAGCCAGCAGCTCTCAGATCGAATCAGTTTTTGCTTTCCGGCAGCCCAAAGCTCCAATAGCTCTTTACTCATGATTCCCGCATTTTCCCACGAACCGTGAACCGTGGGGTCGTCGTAGAAAACATAATCGCACCTGTCCTCGTAATAGCCGTTTATATTTTTAACTGTAATGAATGTGATCTTATCGGGGTTAATGCTGTCGGAGCGCTGCATAACAAAGTCCTCGGGAACTTTCGGCGGTTCGCTTGATGTGCTCCCGGAGCTGCTCTGCTCGGGCGGCTCGGGTGGGCGGGGCATTTGCGTGCTTTGAGTTGTTGCGGAACTCGCGGAGCTTTCGGGCGGCTTGAAGCTTTCGGCAGGCTCTTTTCGGGTATAGACAAAATAATTGTAGACCTTCCCCTGCCCGCTGTAATCGCCGTTCTTATTCTCGATCAAAAGATATTCCACGCCGTTTACGGTAGTTGTAAAAAGCGCCATTATACTGTGATCCAAGCTGTTGTTCAAAACAAGATAGCCGTTGGTCCAGCCTGAGCCTTGCAGGAATTCGCCGTTGTTTATCGCGACCGCTCCGTCAGGAGAGAGCGTTATCTGCTCGATCCAGTAACGCTCATACCGCTGCAGGCTTGTCGATCCGTAAGCCCATAGCTTTACAAGCTCCTTATACACATATCCCGCTATCTTCCACTCCCCATGGACCGACGGGTCGTCGTAGAACACATACTCGCACAAGTCCTCGTAGTATCCGTCTTCGTCAATAACCGTGGTAAATGTGATCTTGTTGGGATTGTCCATATCCGAGGTATGCATAACAAAATCATCGAAGCCCTTCATGGGGTCGTCATAGCTGCTTTCCGAGCTTCCCTGAGACGAAGGATAGGCGCTTTGAGAATCGGGAACGGAGCTTTCGTAACCCTGTGATGAGGAATTCTCCGGCAAATACGCGGGGGTGTTATTCTCCAAAACCGCCGAAAAAACCGCCAATACCGCCAGCGCGGATCCCACTGCCAAAACTGCCGCGGACGGAATAAATGCCGCTTTTTTTAACATCGCAAAGCGTATCGCGGCTTTGACCTTCCCGATGCTCTGATAGCGCAGACTCGGGTCGAGCGCTTGGCATTTTTTGATTATCTTATCGAACTCCGAGGCATTATCGCCGAGCAGCAGCCCCATCGTCACCCCGAACGAGTAGATATCCGAGCGGCGGTCGGTCTGAGAAAAGCCGTACTGCTCGGGCGGCGCGAAGCCCTCAGTGCCGAGCAGCTGCGTGTCCTTGTCCTGAACGGCTTTCTCGAGCCTCGAAGCGTCAAAGTCGATGAGCTTGATATGCCCGCTTTCGGTGATGAGAATGTTTGAGGGCTTTATGTCGCGGTGGATTATTTTCGCGGAATGGAGCGTTTCCAGCGCACCGCACAGCTCTGTGAGAACTTTCAGCGCCTGTTTTTTTGAGAACGCACACTCCGCGGCGCTTATGCCCTCGACATATTCCTCGATAACATAATCCTCGCCGAACTCTGCGAATTCCACGATATACGGGCTTGAGATTTCTTTGAGTTTTGCGGCAAGCTCCTCGTCAATGCGGACGTTCTTTTTCACAAAAAGTTTGCCGCTGCTATCGCGCAAAAGGCGAATCTTCGGGCTGTGAAAATCCTCGGAATCAACGTATTCAAAGCCCAAAAGCTCACCCCCCCGCATAAATTTATTATAATAAAAATATAGTAAAAGCGTTTGCGTTTTTATTATATCACATTGAGGCGGACAAGTCAATCACAAAAAATTTTTATCATTGAATTGTATGTTTAGTAAGCTGTTGCGTTTTAAGTAAAACGTATTGACGACCACTGTTTGATAGGGTACAGTATAATCCGGGGTTGATTGGATCGGACAACTGATCCAAGATCAACCGCCCTGTTGACAAATTAATAGGAGTGCGGTATAATTTAGTAAAAGGAAAACAGCGCGAATGGCGTTGTTGAGCTAAATAGCATCAGAAAAAACAATTGCTTTTGCGAGCGGGAACAGCAAGCGGCACTTGAAATTCCGTATAACAGTGCGGCAATGAAAGTAAGTATTGCGTGAACCCGCATTATCGGCTGCATTATACATTGATGTCGCGGCGACATTTGGGCTGTCAAGCGGCTACAAGTGAGCCGCCGGTTGTTCCAAAAACAATAGGCGGCTTTTTAATGGGCAGGCACGCGAAAAGCATAATTATAAAAATTATTTCTATAATTTGCAACATTTTTAAAACTTGCGGGGTATTATTTATGACCCGTTTCCACTAAACAACAAAGCAAGGAGGCATCGTGATGAAAACTAATAAACTTTCCAAAAAACTTTCCAAAGTCATTGTGATGATGATCTGTACCGCACTTACTGTTGCAGCCCTCTCTGTTACTGCCGGCGCTGACATGGGACCGAAACCCTCTGTACGCATTATATTTGAAAATATGGGCGATGAATTGTGCTATGGTACTCTGCTCTCGA
>JAFLUG010000134.1 GCA_022508885.1 Oscillospiraceae bacterium
ATAGCTTTTTGAACCATTAGGTCGCATTTGTCCCAACCCTCGCCAGTGTCTACATTGAGCCACTGTCATAAAGATACAAGTATCAAAGTGACAGGAGGAACGCAAAAACAGAAGCGAGAGAGTGTGATAGCTCTCTCGTTTTATTTTGTGTAAAATTTACCCTCACAAACGACAAAGCCGCTTTCAATATAGGTAACGGCAAAAGGCTTCAAAGATGTTTCCGAAAAAAGTTTGTTATGATCGTATTTTATATAATTGACAACACGACTGTCACATCACCTTTGCCTAAAACATCTTTCAGCTTATCCTGCTCAGTATTTTCTATCTTTCCAAGCGGTGTGAAGCTCCAAGTATTCGTTGCGTAATATATTGTTATTTTATCTCCCTGATAGAGCATAATATCTCCCGGCTCTGTGGTAATGCGCCTATCTTCGGTTGGTAAGCTCTGCGGCAAGGCTCCTACCTTTTCAAAGTTGCCATACTCATTCAGCTCCAATGTCAGCGGAGCTTCTTTGATCATTTCCGCAAGCTCCCGTGCCGCTTCGTTATCGGCAAGTACGGCAGTCAGCGTATGACCGCTGACCTCGATCTTCAATTTAGCTTCATTCATTTCCTTGATCTCCTTAGTTTCCGAAATTGTTTCTGTTGAACTGTCCGGCTTTTGTTTTGTGGCAGATGATGTTGCTTCCGAGGCAAATGACTGAAAAACAACAGCTCCGGCTTCATCTGCAACGGACGAAGTGTTGTTTGCTCGGCAGCCTGTCAGGAGTAATGCGGCCAATACAAGCAAAATGATCCGCTTCATTATATTCACGACCTTTCTTAAATCAAGGGGCTTTATTTCAATTTAGCATAATCCTCATCGGAAACAGGCTCGCACCATTCGTTTGATGTTTCCTCACCCGAAACCTCTATCGCGATATGTGAGAACCACGAGTCAGCCGCCGCACCATGCCAGTGCTTTACACCGGCGGGTATGTTGATGATACTGCCCGGTATCATCTCCACTGCTTCTTTACCCCATTCCTGATAATAACCGCGGCCGCCAACGCATATCAGTATCTGTCCTCCGCCGCTTTTTGCACGATGAATATGCCAATTATTACGGCACCTCGGCTCAAAAGTTACATTGAAGAATATGACTTGCTCTGTTGAAAGGGGCGCAAGATAGCTCTGTCCCGAAAAATACTGTGCAAAACCGTCATTCGGCTCACCGATCGGAAAAAAGATTGTGTTTTGATACTTGTCTTTTTCGGATATTTCCTCAACCTGCTCGTTCCATACCTCTTTAGCAAGACGGAATACAGCCCACCCTTTCGGCCAACCTACATACATAGCAGCGTGCGTGATGATCGCGGCAATTTCCTCTTTCGTTATACCGTGTTTTTTGGCGTTCTGCAAATGGTATATCAAAGATGAGTCCGTGATACCCGATGCCATCAGCGATACAACTGTGATCATACATTTTGTTTTTACGGATATAGCCTCCTCATTCCATACCTCGCCAAACAGCACATCATCATTTAAGTGTGCGAACATCGGTGAGAAATCGCCAAGACTTTCGCGACCCGCTGTTTGTACAATTTTTTCGCTCATTTTAAGATACCTCCATATTGAATATGTTTTTGTAGTTATTATATCACAAATTTCAGTGCCAAAGGCGCTGCAAAACCTCGAAAGCGGTTTTCGGTAATTTTATTATATCACAGCTAAAGATAAATGTAAAATACTTGTTTTGTATAAATAACTATGCTTTTAAGGCATAACATTTTATACAGAATAAGTATTTGCAATATTACGGAAACCGTGATAAAATAATATTATCACAAAGAGCAAGGAGCTGACATTATGACAAACAGAGAGTTTATAGAAGCCTTAAACAGCGGTGAACAAATAAAATGCGGCTGTGAGGTACATCTGAAAATGCACGAGTTAAGTCAGGAGGCACTGCGGATAACTGCCGAGATCAACAGCGGCTATCACACACCGCAGGAGCTTCGCGGTCTTATGGAAAAGCTGACAGGGCTTGAGCTTGATGAGCGGTTTGGCTTATTTCCTCCGTTCTACACCGATTGCGGAAAGAATATCCATATCGGCAAGGGCGTGTTCATTAACGCAGGCTGCAAGCTCCAGGATCAAGGAGGTATATATATCGGCGATAATTGCCTGCTCGGTCACAACACCGTTATTGCGACGCTTAATCACGGTATGCTGCCGGAAAACAGGGGCGATCTGCTGCCGAGTCCCGTACACATCGGAAATAATGTGTGGATAGGCTCAGGCTCGATAATTCTGCCCGGTGTTACTATAGGCGACAATGCGGTCATCGGTGCCGGCTCGGTAGTTACAAAGGATATTCCGGCGGATATGATCGCGGTGGGAAGTCCCGCGAGAGTTATCCGCAGTATCTACGAAAAAATATAATTAAAAACAGGCTTGCACCTAAAAACGCAAGCCTGTGTTGCTTAATACCGTTCTATTTCTTCCCGAAAGTATTCAAGAAACTTCGCGGCGGTCCTTGTCATTATCTGATACTTGTTCCAGATAAAGTGCATTTGGGCGTATACCGGGGGATCCAGCGGACGGAAGCACAACTCGCTGTCACCGCTGACATTTATAAGCTTATCCAAAGTCAGCGCATAACCGATATGTTCTTTCACCATAACAGAAGCATTATACACCAGATTATAGGTCGAAACAACATTCAGCTTATCGTATTTGTTGCCGAACCACTTTATCACAGCGGATTTGTCCGACTGCTGGCGGGAAATGATAAGCGGCTGACCGATAAGATCGGGCGGAGTGATACTTTTCTTTTCGGCGAGCGGCGAATCTCTGCGCATAATAATACCCCACTCGTCTTTCATCGGGAGCTTGAGAGAATTGTGCTTATCGTCATCAACAGGAGTGAATACAATGCCAAAGTCGCTTAATCCTTTGTCAAGCCGCTCAAGCACATCCTCGCTGTCACCGCTGTAAATATGATAATGGACAAGCGGATAGTCATTCTGCATACGGTTTGCCGTCCGTGCAACAAGTCCGACAGCATCGGTCTCGCCCGCACTGATATGAATATCACCCGAAAGGGTCCCGTCATCGGCAGAGATGTCGCTTTCTGTACGGCTGACAAGCTCCAGGATCTGCTCGGCGCGCTTGCGAAGCAGCATACCCTCATCGGTAAGCTCAATTTTATGACTTCCGCGGATAAACAGCGTTTTCCCAAGCTCGTCTTCCAATTCTTTTAGCTGTCTGGATAATGTGGGCTGTGTAATGTGAAGTGATTCCGCCGCCGCAGAAACAGTCTGTTCTCTGACAACAGCAAGAAAATATCGCAATACCCGTAATTCCATATATCCGCCCCTTTTATTATTTTATCATAAACTTTTATGCCTGTCAAGCATACGAACTGATAAAACATAGAAGAAACGTTTTCAGAAGAGTTCTGAAAGCGTTTCAATTTATCGCTTGTTATCTGATCGAAGCTCCAAGCTCAAAAGCCGCACGGGTCTTTCCCGCGCCGAGTACCTCTCCGAGGTTTT
>JAFLUG010000135.1 GCA_022508885.1 Oscillospiraceae bacterium
ATGGCTTTGCAGAGCCGTTTGCGGGCATAATATCTTTTTTGTAGTGTTTAGTTGGTGCGAGTGACGGGACTTGAACCCACACGTTTAGAAAACACTAGCACCTCAAGCTAGCCTGTCTGCCTATTCCAGCACACTCGCATATCGTCCGTGACGACTATTAAATTATATCACATACTTTAATTTTTGTCAAGAGATTTTTTAAAAAAATTTGATAAAAACTATATTTTTTTAGGGTTTCTGAAGGGATTCCATTTTCCGCTTGAGAAATAGGCGACAAACATTATAAAAAGCACAAGATTATGCCCTATCATACAGCCCCACGCCTCAACAAGCCCGCCTGCAGCAATCTGTGTAAATACAAAAGTTCCGGCAATTCTTACACACCACATTCCCATAACGCTGAATATAAACGGAACAACCGTTTTTCCAAGTCCCTGAAGTATCCCCTCAATTACTATCGGAACACCGTAAAACGGCTCGGATACTGCGACCATTCTAAGCACAGTGCTTCCGAGAGCAATTACCGCACCGTCCTTTGAAAATAGGCTCATAAGCTGAGGCGCAAAAATAAACAGCAACCCTCCTGACACTATCATCAGCAAGACCTCAAGCGGAATGATAGTTTTAACAAGACGCTTGAGTCGTATTTCGTCCTTTGCTCCGTATGCAAACCCTGAAAGAGCCGCAGAGGCAGTCTGCATACCGTATCCGGGAATATAAAACAGGCTTTCGACGGTATTCGCTATCGTATGCGCTGCAGCAGAGGTCTCTCCAAGCGAGTTTATCATTGACGCAAACACGACATAACCAAGTGATGTTGCGAACCTTTGAAACATATTCGGTATTGCCACTTTAAGACATGCCCTTATGATAACTCTATCGGGTCTCAGGCTCTGATTTTTCGGGGAAATTTTCTTGTGCCTGAATAAAGCCACCGTAATCATAATTCCGCCGAAAACATATGACGCCGCGCTTGCGATGGCCGCTCCGTCAATACCCATATCGGCTCCGAGCACCGTAATTGCCTGTCCGAATAAATTGAACTTTCGCGTTGGATAGATCAGAAAAAAATTAAGTACTATATTTATTACATTTACTCCAACACCTACAAGCATTGGAGTTTTTGTATCACCCGCGGCTCTCAGAACCGTTCCGAAGATAATGCTTGCGGTCCTGAACATCATAGGCGAATATAAAATCAAAAAATACCGCGCCGCCATATCGCGGATATTTTCATCAACGCTCATCCACACAGGGATCTGTCCGCTCAAAAGAGTTGTGATAAGGGTAAAGAACACGCCCGCGGCAATTACCGCAAGAACTGCCTGTCCAGAGGCTTTTCGCGCGCTTTCTTCCTCGCCCGCGCCTATGTGCTGTGAAATAAACGCCAGAAATCCCACGCCTATCGCCGATATCGTGCTTCCTACAAGCCAGCTGACGGTGCTTGTAGCCCCAACGGCAGCGGTGGCGCTTGTGCCGAGAGAACCGACCATTGCGGTATCAATATACTGAACAGCGGTCTGCATTAGCTGTTCGAGCATAGTCGGAAGCGAAAGCGCAAGTATGACCGGAAGCATTTTCCGAGTGCTTACGGCACTGCTCATATTTTTTTCGCTCAGCTTTTCCCTGCTCATTATCTCACCGCCCTTAATCAATTTTGGAATACATAAAGTCTTTGAAAGGGAGTCTGAGGGAAAACTTTCTTCAGAAAGTTTTCCCTCAGAAAAATACACCTTATTTGCCTCTGTTTCCCGAGGCAAACTCTCCGCAGTTTATATCGAGAACAGCACGAATCGGCTGGATAAGCGAATTTTCGTACTGCGTTTTCCATTGAATCGCCTGAGATATCTGCCCGCTTTTATCAAGCCCGTCAACGGTGTCTCCGCTTTTTATCGGGAAATCAGCGTCAAACTGATAACTCGCGATGTTATATACATACCTCACCACGTCGTCGGGGTTAATACCGTGAAAATGCATCTGAACGTCAGCCCCTCCGAACGCGAAAAATCCAAGAGTATCGACTACAAAATCCTCCGAATTTTCAATTCTGAAAAAGCGCGCGTTCACCGCTGTTCTGATAAATCTGCCTGACAGGTCAAACTCCATTCCCTCGCGGAAATAATCAACTGTAGTTAGCTTTCCGCTGTGCGGAACATAAATCGCCTCGGCAGTAGGGAAGCATCTGAGAGCCGCCTCTATCTCCTTTAAAAACAGCTCGGCTTCCTGTTTGTAAGGCATAGACCCCGAAAGCATTCCAAACACCGATGTATGATACTTAAACTCGTCGAAATTGCCCTTGAAATCCCAGAACTGGCTTTTCGTAATCGGGTCAAGCTCGGTATTGAATTCCCCGCCGATTATAAAATTCGCAAGCACGGGCAGCGAAACAGTGCCGTCGCCGTTATCGACCGAATGGTTGTATTCTTTACCCTCTTCTTTCTGAAATGTCGCGCGGTAATTTTTCAGCGCGAAAAACGGCGCCTCCGGAGCGTCATATACCAGCTCAATTTCACCGAATATGTCCTCGACAACCTTTTGCAGCTCTGAAACAGGAACCTCCCCGGGCTTTTCCCTGAACAAAAGCTGAGCCATAAGCATCGTCCGCTCGGGAGCTTTTTCACTCATATCCTGCTTTAATATTTTATCGCTCATCGTTCATCTCCTGTCAAGAACTTTTACTTTCTCGGGTCAATGCACTCTCTGTAATCATAAATATACTTTATTCCCGAAATTACCGTAAGCAAGACCGTGATATACATCAGTACATCGCTGATAATTACTATCGGAAAACCGAAGCTATCCGAGGACACAGCTCCGATATCGCAAATCAAGCCAAAATCAGCAAGGATATACATAAGCAGAACCGCGATTATCGCCGCCATCGTAAACGCGGTTTTCAGCTTTCCCCAGATGCTTGCGGAAATGACCGTCTTATTTTCGCTTTGTACGGCGACAAGCCTGACTCCCGAGACCGCAAACTCGCGCATCATAATCACAGCGACTATCCACGCCTTTGTCCAGCCAAGCTCTACAAAGCAGATAAGCGCCGCCGCTACTAATATTTTATCGGCAAGAGGGTCGAGAAATTTTCCGAAATCGGACACCATATTGTACTTTCGAGCTATCTTTCCGTCAAGCATATCGGTTATGCTGGCAACAATGAAAATTATCAGCGCCCACAGAAACCTCATCGGGATCTCCGAAATACTCATAACTACCAGAAAAAACGGCACCAGAACAACGCGGAACATCGTAAGCTTGTTTGCTAAATTCATTCGACGGCTTCTCCTACAAGGTTATTGTTTACTACTCTTACATATTTTACATTTATAAAATCTCCGACGGAGGGCTGTTTATCCGCCTTGAAATAAATCATTCCGTCAATTTCGGGAGCAAACGCCGCGCTTCTTCCGAAATAATATCCAATAAAGCGGTCATAGCCCTCTACGACTACTTCGGCTGTTTTGCCTATCATAGCTTTAAA
>JAFLUG010000136.1 GCA_022508885.1 Oscillospiraceae bacterium
TACCTGCCGAGCCTTGCAGGGAATAAATGCACTGTCGTGACGCTCCCTAAATCCATCGCGTATGCCAGTTTCGCCACAGGCGCATTTTTTCGCTCTCCGGTTTGACGGTCAAGCGAAAGCAATATCTGCAAGATAAAACAGAATTTGTCAGCAGGCACTTGTTGAGCACGTTTACCTTAAACGCTATCTGCGGTAACAGTCACCGTTTATCGAAACGAGAGGACACTTGCTTCAGATATTCGATAACGGTAAGATGCTGGGGGCATATGTTCTCGCACTGACCGCAGGCTATGCAGTCGGCTGCTTTTCCGAACTTCTGCGTCAGCAGACTGTAACGTGAGAATGACTGCGTCCAGCCCTTTTTCTTCATATCCTCGCGCATCAGCTCGTTGTAAAGCGAGAAATACTGCGGTATGGCGATGTTCTGCGGGCAGCCCTCGGCGCAGTATTCGCAGCCTGTGCAGGGAACGGCGATCTGCACGTTGATGATCTCGGCGACCTTGAAGCAAAGCTCTGTCTCCTCTTTCGTGAGCGGCTTGAAGTCCTCCATATACGAGACATTGTTCGTCATCTGCTCCATATCGCCCATGCCCGACAGTACCACCTCAACATTCGGCAGCGAAGCCGCAAAACGTATTCCCCAGCTTGGAATTGACATATTCGGATCGGCGTCACGGAAGAGCTTTTCCGCCTCTTCGGGGACAGCCGCCAGGGAGCCGCCCTTTACAGGCTCCATTACTATCACGGGCTTGTTATGCTTCAGGCAGACCTCATAATTTTTGCGGCTCTGGATCCACGGGCTTTCCCAATCGAGGTAGTTTATCTGCAATTGGACAAACTCCACCTCTGGGTGGTCGGTAAGTATCTCGTCAAGCAGCTCGGCGTTGTAATGATATGAAAATCCCAGCTGCTTTATCAGTCCCTTTTCCTTCTTGTCAAGCAGCCAGTTGAAACAGTCGAGTTTTTCGAGCTTTTTGATCTTCTGCGGATCCACTCCGTGCAGCAGATATTTATCAAAATAACCCGCACCCGTTTTTTGAAGCTGTGCGTTGAAGATCTCATCGCGTTCCTCAAGCGTATTGAAAAAGTCCGCGTGCAGCTTGGTCGCAAGTTGGAAGCTCTCGCGGGGATAGCGCTCCACAAGAGCCGTCTTTGTGGCAATCTCGCTTTTGAAACCGCGATACAGCCATGCGGTATCAAAATATGTAAAGCCCTTATCCATAAAGAGGTCCACCATTTTTTTAAACTGCTCCATGTCTATGGAAGTGACATCCGAAGGGTCAAGCAGCGGCAGACGCATAAGACCGAATCCTAATTTTTTCATAAATAATGTCTCCTTCCTACGACCTCAAATAAGCGGTATTCCGTTGTATGTCCTATATCATAACTTATAGTCGAATTTACCGTCATTCTTTTCTTCTATCGCTTTAATTACATTATATACGATCTCATTATACGGCGTCGGTATTCCCAGCTCCTTGCCCATTTCCACAACAGCCCCCGCAAACATATCTATCTCCGTATGTCTTTTCGCGTCCAGATCCTGTAGGGTAGAGTATCTCGCCGCCTTTGAATTTATTCCCTTTGACACGAAATTTTCCGCCTGCGGTGATATTGTTATTCCTTTCGCCGCCGCGACAGCGACTACTTCTTCGCGCAGCCTTTTGAAAATATTCGCCGCGTATATACTGTCCGAATATGCTCCTACGCCGCAGCCTAAAATAGCCTGCGGCAGATTATAACTGACATTTATAGCAAATTTTTCCCAAATATCCGTTATTATGTCTTTACTCATATGATAATGAATGGGCGTTTCGTCCAAAAGCGTCTTTACGGCAAGCATCCTCTCGCTCGGTTCCGGCTGTCCCGCTTCGCCGTAATAAAGACCGGGAGTTGTTTCACCGTTGAACAGGATATTATTTTCCGTTCGTTCCGACGAAATTTTGATCATCGAATAAAGCATATGCTCCATGCCTATTTTACTGCCGATGATCTCCTCGCTGTTCACACCGTTCATCAGACTTAATACGATCGTGTTATCATCAACGATCTCTGCAATATCCGAAAGCGCCTCGCCAAGCGCGGGATATTTGACCGCTACCAACAGCAGATCCACGCCTTTTGCCTCTTTGGGAGTTTTTAAGTTTAAACTGTACTTTTCGCCGTTTATATTTATACCGTTTTGCTCTAACCTTTTACGCCTTTCGCCGTCCGCTATTACCCATAAATTATTACCAAGCTTTTTGCTTGATCCCCATATAAAATATGCACCGACCGCGCCGGAGCCTAAAATCGCAACGGTTTTTATCTTGTTCATAACACCATAGCCTCTTATCTCCGACATTTTCCTTTGGTTCTGTTGTAACAAATGATCGGTATTTTCTTTATGTCTCTCCCGCCTCCGGCGGGGGAGACATAAAGTTCTGATACTTTTCCGTCTATTATTTACCAAATATTACAGCATAGCCAATTTGTATCATAATTTTTTTGCCCGTAAAGCCTTACGGGGAACGATACGCTGATATTTAACGGCAGGGTATCCGATTATAAGGCAAGAGACAACATCTTCTCCTTTTGGCAGTTTTATAAGTTTTCTGAGCTTGCCGCTGAAATTCGCGCAAACAACAAAGAACCCGCTGTACAAAACACCCAAGCCGAGGCTTTCCGCCATGATCTCCATATAGGCACTCGTAAGAGAAGCATTTACCTCGTTTTTACTTGACACCACGATCACGGTCGGTGCGCCCTTGAAAAAGAAATCATCTGTGATCTCCACTTTTTTTAGAAAACCGATAAACGGCGAACCAATCTTTTTCCCTTTTCGGAACAGATCCACACATATTTCCTCTGCCTGCTTTTGCCGGCTTCCGAGGATCGTATACGAAATATTCTGAGCATTTGCACCTGTTGGAGCATAACGCCCCGCCTCCAGAATTTTCCGCAGCTTTTCTTTTTCTACCGGCTGCGACGTGAAGCGGCGGATAGACCTTCTGCTTTTCATCGCTTTAAGGAGCGTATCACTGTCGATCTCAGTCATAGGTACTACAGCTTCATTCTTACAGGGATAGCCCGTGATACTGATCGCGTTTTGCGGACAAATGGCATAACAGTGATCGCATTCGATACACCCTGTTCCATTCGTATGTGCTTTACTGTTTTCTAAACAGAGATATGAATTTGGGCAATCCTTTACGCACAAAGAACAGCCGATACATTTTTCTTCATTGATCTTGATAGTATTCATCATTGCCTCCCGAATACTTTTCGGTATTTCTCTTGCCGTAGATCTTCTCTCACAAATTCCGATCTATCTGACGAGCCTACCGTATCGGAAAACTCCACTGAAGTGACGCCCCCTAAATCCAACGCGTCTGCCAGTTCCGCCACGGGCGCTTATTCAATTTTGGCT
>JAFLUG010000137.1 GCA_022508885.1 Oscillospiraceae bacterium
AATTTAAGATCGACAGCGTATGAGAGAGAGCACAAAAAGTCTTTGAAAGGGAGTTTGAGGGCGCATTATTCGCCATAGGCGAATAATGCGCCCTCAAAAAAAGAAAAATGAACATAAACATAAGACGTGCCGAGGAGCGCGACATTCCCCGGATAACCGAGCTTTTGTATCAGGTGCATAAGGTACACTCGGACAAGCGCCCCGACCTGTTCAGGCGCGGCTCGAAAAAATATGACGGTGACGAGCTGAAAGAGATGATCTCCGACAGCGAGCGCCCGATTTTTGTGGGAACTGACGAAAGCGGAGAAGTGCTGGGCTACGCGTTCTGCGTTTTTCAGCGTTTCGGCGACAAGTCGCTCGAAAAGCACGATACCATTTATATAGACGACCTGTGCGTTGACGAAAAATACCGCGGAAAACATATCGGCTCGGCGCTTTATGACTATGTGCTGAAATTCGCCAAGGACAGCGGGTGTTATAACGTGACGCTCAACGTCTGGGCGGGAAACGAAAGCGCGATAAGCTTCTATAATAAAATGGGGCTGTCCGTGCAGAAGTACACTATGGAGAAAATACTCTGATTCGGAATTATGCTCCTAACCGTTAGTTTTGACCCAACTATTCAGAACAACCACCATCAGGCTGTCGAGAAGCCCTCAGATGCTATGAACAGGCACTGCGGCCGGGCTTTGTGCCTGCCGCAGCGCCTGTGACAACGCAGATGGGGGCTTATTGACAGCCTGAGTTTGTTGAAAACTTGTGTTTATGTTGATTACATAGTTGAATACTTTTTGTGCAAAGTCTCCAATCTTAGGGTGTGCGTTTGTGTAAATATAAGTAAAACAGCCGAATTTCAAAAATAAAGCCGAAAATTTTCAAAATGCCTGTTGACGAAAAATATTTTTTGGGATATACTTACATACGTAAGGAAGATATCGAACCGAAAACGTACGGATAAAAAAGATAAGTCCGAAAAAACGGCAAGGGCTTCCTTCCAAAAGCGAAACAAAGAGCAAAAGTACATTTCAAATGAAACAAACGAAGGAAAATGGAGGTTTTCTACTATGTGCGTTAAAGACATTGAGGTAAAAAATCAGGTTGGCCTGCACGCAAGACCTGCTACGTTCTTTATCCAGAAAGCTAACGAGTATAAGTCGTCTATCTGGGTTGAAAAGGAAGAGCGCAGAGTAAACGCTAAGTCCCTTCTCGGCATTCTTTCTCTCGGTATCGTAGGCGGCGCGAAGATACGCATCATCGCTGACGGTTCTGACGAGCAGCTTGCTATCGACGGTCTTGTAAAGCTTGTAGACAGCGAATTCGCTGAATGATCGAGCACAGAATTTTAAGCGGGGGCAGATTTCTCTGCCCCTTAGTTTTTAGAGATCAGAGGTTAGGATCGAAGCGGAAGGGTTTGTGCTTCGGTCGTACCGCGAAGAGCACTTCTGATTTCTGACATTTGATTTCTAAAGGGGTTGTTGTTTTGACTGCCTTTGAGCAATTTCTGAAAAGAAGCGGAGACGATTTCAAAAACGACGTCTCTGCGGACGAAACAGGCTTGTACGCGGCTGTGGCAAGAGCCGGCTGCCGCTTGTTTTCGGTGTTTTTTGTGCTTGTAAAGTCAGTGGTCTTAGCGGTGCTGTTTGCGATAGCGGCGTTTTTAAGACTGCTCGGAAAAGCAAAAAACGCTCTCGTAAAGGTGTTTAAAGAGCTTTTCTCGACCTCCGGCTCGCAGTTCGGGCGCTACAGAAAAGCCATAAACAACGGAAAAAGCGAGATAAGCCGCATAAGAAGAGAAGAGGGCTATTTCGCGGGACTTAAAGCCGAATTCAAGCTTTTCGGAAGAGTTGTTTTCGGAAAACGCGGCTTCGCGGTGACGGTATTCAACTATGTTTTACCTGTCGTCTGCTGTGTGTTCCTTTTCAATATAGTAAGCTACGCGACCAGCCAGACCTACGCTCTCAAGCTCACGGTAAACGGGCACTTTCTCGGATATATAGAAGACGAGACGGTCTTTACCGACGCGGAGCAGATAATCTCAAAACGAATAAACTATACCGGCTCGAACGCCGAGGTAGTAAACTTTACCCACGACTACGAGGTCGATCTGGTGGGCTACGACTCGATGCTTTCTACATATCAGGTAGCCGACCGAATGCTTCAGCTTCTTGACGCGGAGATAGAGTCGGGCTACGGAATGTTTATAGGCGAGGAGTATTACGGAACGCTTTTAAACCACGCGCGCCTAAACGAGGCGCTGGATAATATCCTCGACCAATACCGCACGGATAATCCCACCGAGACCGTGGCGTTCGACAAGGAGATAACCTTTGTCCCGGGAATTTACCTTGCGGACAGCTTTGTCGAGGAAAGCGAGATAATCCGCATGGTCACCTCGTATAAGGTCGTCGCTGATTATTATACGGTCGTTCAGAACGATTCGCCGTATTCTATCTCCGAAAAGGTGAATATGACGATAGAGGAGCTTGCGCGGCTCAATCCCGGATTCAGCACGTCGACTGAGGTCCATATCGGAGACGAGATAAAGATAACTCAGGAACAGCCCTTCCTCAACGTTATCGTCACCCGCGAGGAGCACTACAACGAAGAGTTTGACTATGACACGGAGTATGTACAGGACAACTCGCGCTATGTCGGAATGAACGTAATACGCCAGAACGGTGAAAACGGCGTGCGCGCCGTAACCGCGAACGTTTCGTATATAAACAACGTCGAGATAAGCAGAAAGGTGCTTGTGCGCACCACGACCAAAAACCCCGTTACCGAGATAATAGGCGTAGGCACCATGCCGCGTCCCGCAAACTCCGCTCCGGGAGCCACGGTAGAAGCGGGCAAGTTTATCTGGCCTGTGGGCGGAAGCGGCGGAAAGAAGACCTACGGCTATGCCGCGCCGGGATATTCTACCCACCGCGGACTCGATATTTCCGCTCCCTACGGAACGCCCGTATTTGCGGCGGAAACGGGCACGATAACGCAGATAAACGCAGGAAACTACGGTGGCGGCTGGGGTACGTTTGTCGTAATAAGCCACGGCAACGGCATTTCGACGCGTTATGCCCACATGGCAGGCATCGCCAACATTTACTATGGGCAGACCGTAACGGCGGGACAGCTTATAGGGTATGTCGGAAGTACGGGAAATTCCACGGGAAATCACCTGCACTTTGAGGTAATGATAGGAGGAGTCCGAGTCGATCCGGCGTATTATTTACCATCGCACATTTAGAGCCTGTTCACATAAACCGAAATGTTCGGATTGCGAAGCGGATTTTTCGCA
>JAFLUG010000138.1 GCA_022508885.1 Oscillospiraceae bacterium
TGTACTGCCATAGTGGTTTCCTTTCAAAAAATAATGCCCGACATTACTGTCGGGCAAGCTGATTATTGCATTTTAAATTTCGGGTCATCGCTTGAATGATGAGCGCACTCAATGATATATTTAAAATGTGAAACATGATTTTGAGAAGTGCAATGTTGCTGTTCTTTGAATAATGCAATTGAAATCTTCCATTTGTCCTCTTGATTCTTTCATTAAAATGTGGTAAAATCAAACATATAGTAACATTTTTCTTTGACAGCACTGAAAAACAAAAGGAGGCGAAGAACACGAATCAAATCATTATTCATGTGGACATGGATGACTTCTACGCTTCTGTGGAAACACGGGATAACCCTGCCCTGCGCGGAAAGCCATTGATTATAGGTTCCTTGCCGGGAGAACGAGTGGTGGTTGCCACTTGCAGCTATGAGGCACGAAAATTTGGAGTTCATTCTGCAATGAATATCAAAGAGGCATATCGCCTGTGTCCCAACGGCATTTATATGCACCCCAATATGGAAAAATACAAGATTGTATCGGGACAGCTTCACGAGATTTGGAACAGCTATGCTACGGCTTTGGAAGCGATTGCTTTTGACGAAGCATATCTTGATGTAACAGAGTCTGCCAAAAACTTTGAGGTTGCCGGAAAGTTCGGACATGAGATCAAGCGGCGTGTACACGAAGAGTTAGGATTGAGCTGCTCTGTCGGTGTTGCCTATTCTAAAACAGCGGCAAAGACCGCAAGCGAGGAAAATAAGCCGGGCGGATATTTTGAAATTCCCACAGCGCAGGATTATGTAAACCTGATCATTGACCGTGATGTGCGGGAACTTTACACCGTTGGGGAAATGACGGCAAAAAAACTGTACGCCTCCGGAATCCATACTGTCCGCGATATACAGGAAAAGCAGGAAACGGTTATCCGGCTTCTTGGTAAACAGGGACAATGGATCACACAGCTTACCTTTTACCGTTACGGGATCGTCGGGAGTATGCTCGCCGCCTGTTATAGTCACGCTTGTGTAAACATCGGTATCAACGCGGTAATCCTGTCTTTCGTAATAGTCCGTCGGCTCATCAGTATCCTAATTTTCCTTAAACGAAACTATACCAATGCCGAGGTATTTTATAATATCGCTGTCGGTCACATTTGAGGTGGTAGAGCCTTTCCATGCGGAATATCCCAGATCGTCTTTGTCGAGGAACATCGCAAGCGGCAGATTTTTATGCGACAGCGGCGCGAACTTACTTCTGAGGCCGCCGCCTGTCTTTATGTTGTATAACGCTGCCTCGGTCGCGGTCATCGCCGTTTTTATGCCTTTGAAGGTGATGTACATTATTGGCTCTATCATCAGCTTGTAATCGCCGTTTGTGAAAGTGTCGAACGGGATTCCTACATGGTTTGAAATTCCTCTTATCACCTGTTCATCCGTGAAATAGCTGCGTATCTTGTTAATATCCGCCGCAAGACCGCCGCCGTCCGAAATGATCGTGGGGAGCTTCTGCGCGGGCGTTTTGTAAACATATTCTTCCGTGCTGACAGACAACTCCCTGCCGCTTACATACTCCGCTTTGCTCACCTTTCCGAAGTGAAAGCGAATGTCGCTCACATTTTTGTTTGTGTAGTCTATTGAGGCGGATCTCACAGCGCCCGTCTGTGAATCGATCACCGTTACGCGCACTCCGTCATGACCGGGATACCAATGGTTTTCCGAGGTCCCGCTTCCCAAGTCACCGCCGCCGTTGTCTATATTCGGATCTCCCGAAGACGCGAATGCGGTTATCTGCAAACAGAAAACCGCCGCTATAACAACGGCGATTATTTTGATCAACTTTTTCATTTACACCTCCAAAAAGATATGCGCCGAGTTTTTACCTTGTGACCGTCTTTTATGCGCGATATCGTGCCGCGCTCGGGCGGTCATCTTAAAGCGTCCTGCTTTACTCAGCGCTTCAGACTGCTGAAAAAGTCTGAGCGGCTTGGAATACTCCAAGCCGCCGAATATTATTTATTCTACCGAAACGGTAAAGGTAAGAGTATCGGTGTATTTTCCCGCATAATGCGCGTTTTCCTTGTTCAGATCGGTTGCGAAGGACAATATCGCCGTGCCCGAGCTTTCTCCTGCATACACAATCAGAACATCGAAGTTGTTTTCCTCCGGAATAGCATTGTAATTAACTTTAAGAGAATAATCTATATAGCCCTCGCCGTTTCGCATTACAAAGCCGTTAAGGCTCGAAACGCTTATGCTGAGGGTGCTGCCCTCGTTGAGTATCACATTGCTTGCCAGAAGTCCTCTGTCAACTTCTTTTTGTGTATCGGTAAAGGTAACGCTTGCGGGAATTGTCACTGTATAGGACACGCCCAAGCTGTAGTCAACATTTGTATTTCCGCTTTTCTCTTCGGAATCCTGAGTTATACTGCTTTCCGCGAATGCGCTAACTGAAAGTCCTAAAGTAATTATGGCAGCCATAATGATTGACATTACCTTTTTCATTTGAACACCTCCTTAAAAAATTATGTTTAAGTAAATTTTGATTTTATTTTACTATAATAATAGTTTTCATATCCGCATTGTTTGTAAGGGTTCTCTCCTCACTCATACGGTACGGCTGTACATGAACAACCGCTTCGTATACGCCTTTTTCAAGTCCACGCGAAAGCGTTATCTGCTGAATATGCTTTCCGGGTTCAACAAGTCCCGAAGAGTACAGCACCTCATATCCCTGCTTGCTATCGTTGAAGAGCCGCAGCTCAAAGGTAAGATAGTACAGATCCTTGTTTTCCTCAGGATTATAGAAATCCACCTTCACAACCTTTTCATTAGCGGGAATGGTTATGGAGCTTCTGCCCGAGATAGCAACGCCCTGTTCCTCGTAGCTTACGTTTTCGGAGGGCTTGGAGCTTTCCCCGTTGGGGTCTATTACCAACCCCACTCCTCCGACAGGATTGTCGGAGGAATCGGGCTGCTCGGGAATTTCCGCATGACATCCTTTTATTAAAAATATTATTAAGATAATAATTACGAGGATAAGAAAAGTCAACAAAATCCAAAGAACACGACGTTTCAGCCTGTTGTTCATTTTGTCATTTTTTCCGTCCCGATCCATTGCTTCACTTCCTTTCGTCAAGTGCATAGATTGCTGACGATTAAGCTAAGACGTTGGTATA
>JAFLUG010000139.1 GCA_022508885.1 Oscillospiraceae bacterium
ATTACAACTCGCTGTGGTTTTTCTCACTGTCCTTTTATTATATTTTACTTGCGGTAATGCGGGTGTTTCTATTGAATTATGTCAACAAGCACAAGTCTGAAAAAAATCTTCCGGCGGAATTTAGGCGTTACCGCTCGTGTGGAATAATGCTGCTCGCGATGAATGGAGCTTTGGCGGTAATCGTCATCTTTATGGTAAAGCAAAATAAGGGCTTTGAATATTCGGGACTGCTGATTTACGCGATGGCATTATACTCGTTTTACTCGGTAATTATGGCGATAATGAATGTTGTAAAATTTCGTAAACACAATAGCCCTGTGATGTCGGCTGCAAAAGCGATCAATCTGGTGGCGGCAATGGTTTCTATTCTGTCACTTGAAACAGCTATGGTATCACAGTTCGGCGGCGATGACGATAGTAATTTCCGACAAATAATGACAGGGGCTACGGGTGGCGGTGTTTGTGTTATTGTCCTCGGAATGGCTATTTTTATGATCGTAAGATCGTCAATAAATTTGAAAAAATTGCAGATTAACAAAACTTAAACATTATTTTATTATCTCCGAAACAATTTGGCGGTATGGTATAATAACAACAGGCTTGTAACCTTACATTCGAAACGCAAGGCAAGCAGAATGTAATGTTGGGAACGGCTGCGCCGCCACGGCGCTATGATATAATAACATAGTCATAGTCTGACAGTTGAAACATACGGCAATAGCAATGTAATGTCGGGAATATTCGCGGCGATACGCCGCTAAAAGGAGCGATTTCTATGAGCGAAAACAAATCGTTTAATTACACCTATTCTGCTTCACAGCAAGCGGAGATCAACGAGATACGTCGCAAATATCTTTCCGAAAAACCTGAAGAGGAAGATAAACTTGAAAAGCTCCGCCGCCTTGACAAGAGTGCGGAGCAAAAGGGCGCGATGATTTCTATAATAATAGGCGTCGTTTTTACATTGATCTTCGGTACGGGGATCGCCTGTGCTTTGCAGTGGGGGTTGTTCGTGGTCGGTATTATTTTAGGCGTTGTAGGCATTGCGGGAATTATTGCGGCGTATCCCGTTTACAAGAAAGTCACCGAGATTCAGAGAGCGAAGATCGCTCCCGAGATTCTAAGGCTTACAGATGAGCTTCAAAAGTAATTTTTCAGGTTGTCGGGCATACATTGTATGTCCGATTTTTTATTTTAATAAAATCTTAACATTTCTAAAATATTTTGAAAACAAACGCGGTCTATAATGTAATTACAAAAAACAAATCAAACTGATTTTACAGGAGGAAACTACAATGAAAAAAATGTATTTGGTAACAGGCGCGGCAGGATTTCTGGGCGGTACGATTTGCAGACAGCTTATTGACAGGGGCGAGCGCGTGAGAGCGTTCGTACTTCCCAACGACCCCGCGATAAAATTCGTTCCCGGAGAAGCGGAGATAGTCACGGGCGATCTTCGCGACAAGGCTTCGCTTGAGAAATTTTTCACTGTTCCGGAGGACACAGAAACGATCGTTCTTCACATTGCAAGCATTGTGACAGTTGATCCCGAATACAATCAGCGCGTTATGGACGTGAATGTCGGCGGCACTCAGAACATCATCGACCTTTGTCTTGCTCATAAGGAGTGCAAAAAGCTCGTTTATTGCAGCAGCACAGGAGCAATTCCCGAGGTGCAAAAAGGCACCGCGATCCGCGAGGTCACGCGTTTTGACGAAAGCAAGGTCATAGGATGTTACAGTCAGTCCAAAGCACTTGCAACTCAGCTTGTTCTGGACGCGGCTAACCAAAAGGGTCTGAACGCGTGTGTTGTTCACCCAAGCGGGATTCTCGGTCCCGAGGACTACGCGGTAGGTGAAACAACAAGCACCCTTATTAAGATAATCAATGGTGAAATGCCTATGGGAATTGATGGATCATTCAATCTTTGTGATGTTCGCGATCTGGCGCAAGGCACAATTCTTGCCGCCGATAAGGGCGCTAAGGGCGAGTGCTATATTCTCGGCAATGATGAGGTTTCGTTCAGAGATTTTTCCAGACTTGTTTCCGAAGAAAGCGGCTGCAAGCGCGTAAGAATGTTCCTGCCGCTTCGTCTTGCGGATTCTATGGCAAAAATGATGGAGAAAAAGGCTAAGAAAAAAGGCGAAAAGCCGATGATGACCTCCTTTTCCGTTTACAATCTCGCGCGCAACAACACCTTTGATTCTACCAAGGCGCGCCGCGAGTTGGGCTACACTACCCGCTCCTACCGTGAAACTATTCACGATGAAATAGCGTGGTTGAAGGCTGAACAGAAGATCTCGTAAGGAGGATTTATGGCTGACGTTTGTGTTATTACGGGCGGCGGCAGCGGAATGGGACTTGCTGCCGCGAAAAATCTGCCAAAGAATAAGACCATAGTTATCGCGGGGCGTACCGCTTCAAAGCTGGAAAAAGCTGTGGAGGAGCTTAAATCGCTGGGTTATGAAACTCATTACAAAACCTGTGATACGTCAAAGCGTTCTTCCGTCAGGGAGCTTGCGGAATTTGCGGCAAGCCTCGGAAAAGTGCGGAATGTTATCAATGCCGCGGGACTTTCTCCCGCAATGGCAAAGCCGGAGCAGCTTATAAGAGTAAACGCTTTGGGAACCGTTTATGTTAATCAGGAATTTGAAAAGGTAATGTCGCAAGGTGGAGTTATAGTTGATGTTTCGTCAAATTCCGCCTATGCGCTGCCGAAAATAATTATTCCGAAAAGCGCGTATTCCCTTGCAGATTCCAATGAGGAAAAATTCTTAAAAAAGATGATAAAGAGAAGCGATCTCCCTAAAGGAGAGTACGCTAAATCGGGGCTTGCGTATGCGTTATCAAAAAACTTTGCCGTGTGGTATGCTCAAAAATCCGCTTTTGAATACGGCAAAAAGGGTATCCGTGTTGTATCATTAAGTCCGGGGCTTATCGCTACCGATATGGGAAATCTCGAAGCCGAAGAGGGCGCAAAAATGCTGCGTTACGGCGCTGAAAATCGTATGGGAACGCCGGAGGAACTCGGATTCGCGATTGCTACACTTGCAGACGAACGAAACGGCTATCTCGCCGGAGTGGATATACTTTGCGATGGTGGCTGCACTAATGGTAAAATGTTTCGGT
>JAFLUG010000014.1:0-17506 GCA_022508885.1 Oscillospiraceae bacterium
TCGCCGTCAAGGTAACGGCGGTAGCTACTTGCACCGTTGTCCATTGACCTGCTCCTTTCCGAAGGTTTTTATCCCTTCACCTATTAGTCGGATAAAAACGAAAAAAGTCTCACTCGCTTTTTAATATTCTAAATTTTTATCCCATGCCGCATAGGAAAAGAGCCGATGAAGTTCATCGGCTCATAAGCTTTTAAATAATGTGGTTTTCGGCGGTTTATTGCACCGATGAAATGTTGTTCTGAAAGGATTTATTTAAATAGAAATTTCAAAACCGCTCAGTGCTTCGCACTGAGCTATCCAAGCGGCGCGTCTTAGCTACGCTCATACACGCCGCTTGATTTTTGAAATTTCGCGCTCAGCTATCACGTTGTTTCAGAATTTGCAGATATTTTGCATTATTTTTCCGAGCAGAATTTGACCTCTTTGCCCTCTAAGATCATGTTAGTTGTGCGGACAGCGCACATCTTTCCGCACATAGAGCAGGTATGGCGGTCTGCGGGAGGCGTGCTTTCAAAATACGCGCGCGCTTTTTCCGGATCGGCCGCTATTTCAAACATCTTTTCCCAATCAAGAGCGTGACGGGCTGTTGCCATTTCGTTGTCGCGGTCGCGCGCGTGCGGAACTCCCTTTGCGATGTCGGCGGCGTGCGCGGCAATTTTCGACGCGATAATCCCCTCTTTAACGTCCGAAAGATCGGGCAGGCGCAGATGCTCCGCGGGAGTTACATAGCAGAGGAAATCAGCCCCGCTCGCGGCGGCTATCGCTCCGCCTATCGCCGAGGTGATATGGTCATACCCCGGGAAGATGTCCGTTACAAGCGGCCCTAAAACGTAAAACGGCGCGTTGTGACAAATGCGCTTCTCAAGCTGCATATTCGCCGCTATCTCGTTCATTGCCATATGTCCGGGTCCCTCGACCATGACCTGAACGTCCCTTGCCCACGCGCGCTCGGTAAGCGCGCCAAGCTCGATAAGCTCGGCTATCTGCCCCGCGTCGGAGCTGTCGTCTATACAGCCGGGGCGAAGCGCGTCGCCCAGTGAAATAGTAACGTCATACTCGCGGAGTATTTCAAGCACCTCATCATAATGCTCGTAAAACGGGTTTTCGTTTCCCGTCATCATCATCCACGCAAACAACAGCGAGCCGCCTCGCGAAACTATGTTCATCTTGCGCGGGTCGCGGCGGAACGCCTCTATGGCCCGGCGGTTGATGCCCGCGTGAATGGTCATAAAGTCAACGCCCTCTTCGGCGTGGGCTCTTACGACCTTAAGAAAGTCCTCCGCTGTTATTTCAAGCAAATCTTTATTGAGATAGCCGATGGCGTCATACATCGGAACGGTGCCTATCATAGCGGGAGATTTAGCGATAAGCTCCTTGCGGAACTTATTGGTCTTGCCGTAATTTGACAAGTCCATTATAGCTTCCGCGCCGAATTTTATCGACATATCCACCTTCTGCATTTCGAGGTCGTAATCCTTCGCGTCTCCCGAAATACCGAGATTAACGTTTATTTTGGTGCGCAGTCCGCCGCCTATTCCCTCGGCGGAAAGCGCGGTGTGATTTATATTCGCGGGTATCGCGATCTCGCCTTTGGCTACCTTTTCGCGGATATATTCCTCGCTGCGGTATTCTTTTTCGGCGACGGTTTTCATCTCGGGAGTGATAATTCCCTTCTTTGCCGCCTCCATTTGTGTTTTATATTCTCGCATATGCTTTCCTTCCTTATTGTCTTATTGTCACATCGGTTCTCCGATACCGTCAAGCAACTCCTGAATCCGCAGGTATTCTTCCTCGGTGTTGGCGGCGTACTGCATCTGAATGTCGTCCACACCGTTGTCAATTAGAGCGAGCCTGCCGCTGTTGTTGTCGCCGTATAAAGTAACCGTAAAGTCAAACCAGACGAATGTCTGCTCGCGTTTTTTAAAAAGCCGCTCGATCTTCTCCTTTTCCTCCTCGGTGATAAAGTAAAATTCCTCGGGGGAAAACTCTAAACAAATGCTCGCCTGATACCCGAACATAGCGATCAGAAAATCAGAAACGTGCGGACAGCATACTTCCCATCCTCCGTCATTAACTCTTACATAAACGGGAGGATCCGGCAGGTCCGCGTCGGACTTTTTTATTCCCGCCTGACATACGCCTTGATTTTCATTGAAAAAGATAATGTGATCGTTATTTAACAGCGCCTTGTACTGACCCGGAAAAACAAACTCGTCCTGCAGCCCGTGAAGCTCGGGAGATTTTCCGTAATTCATGCAGAATAGCTCCAGCTCAAGCGGTAAGCCGCCAACCGCGGACTTTGCTTTTTCAATTTCCTCGGTGCTGTATCCAATGGGATCATCAATACCGAAAAGCTCCTTAATTTCAGCGTATTTATTCATATCAAGCCGCCTTTTTCGTCAAGCTGTTTATTTTTCCGATTTTTCATAGTGTTTTCTCATGTCTTTCCAATACTCGTAAAAGTGATTTACCGGACCGTGTCCCTTTCCCACGGGATAGGATTTCGATATAGCCTCGGTCACATAGTCCTTTGCTGAGAAAACCGCTCCGCCAAGCGCAAAGCCGTTCGCGAGGTTTGCCGCTATTGCCGAGGAAAGCGTACAGCCCGTTCCGTGGGTATTGGGCGAATCCACTTTCACTACCCTTATAGACGAAGCATCCTTTCCGTCGTAAAGGACATCGGTCGCGTGACCTTCTTCAAGGTGTCCGCCCTTTACCATAACAGCGCTTGCCCCAAGCGAATACATCGCCGCCGCCGCGCCCTTCATGTCGTTTATTGTTGAAATACTCATACCCGTAAAGGCTTCGGCTTCGGGGATATTCGGAGTGATAAGCGTTACGAGAGGAAAAATATGCTCGATATATGCCTCGATTGTATCTTCGTCGCTGAGAGGAGAACCGGTCGTCGACATAAGCACGGGGTCGCAGACGATATACTTCGGAAGATGCTCTACCAGCTTTTCCGCGACGATCTTTATAATATCCGCTGTCGGAAGTACCCCCAGTTTGACCGCGTCGATCTGAATATCTTCAAAAACCGCGTCCAACTGACTTGCGACTTCGTTTACAGGTACATTGTATGTAGAAAGCACGCCCTCTGTGTTTTCGGAAACGATCGAGGTAATAACGCTCGCGCCATAACAGCCGTGTGCCGCGAAGGTCTTGAGATCAGCCTGGATACCCGCTCCTCCCGAGCAGTCAGAGCCAGCTATTGTAAGACATTTTTTTACGCTCATAATCAAATCCCCCTTTGAGAATATACTGCTGCGTTTATTTGCCAACAAGTTCTTCGGCTGCCTTTTTTAGGTCCGCGGCGGATCTTGCGATATCGTCCGACGCGAACAGCGCCGAAACGACCGCTATCCCACTGATGCCGCAGTTTTTCAGCGAAAGCGAATTTTCTGCGGTTATACCGCCTATCGCAACAGCCGGGATATCAACGGACGCTGTTATTTCACGAAGCTGTTCTTGTGTGATTCTAACGGCGTTTTTCTTTGTCGGCGAGGGAAAAACCGCCCCCACGCCGATATAATCCGCGCCCTGTTCTTCAGCGGTTTTAGCCTGAATAACGGTTTTAGCGGTAGCTCCTACGATAAGGCTCTTGCCGAATTTCGTCCGAATTTCCCCTACGGGCATATCCGTAAGACCGACATGAACTCCATCCGCGCCGCTTTTGGCGGCTATATACGGACTATCGTTTATGATAAGCGCGGCGTTATATTTATGACATAACGGAACAAGCTCTTTTGCCCTTGAGATAACCCGCTCGTCATCGGGTGTTTTGTCACGCAGCTGTATCATTGTCGCACCGCCCGAAAGAGCAGACTCGACCTGCTCATAAAGCGAAAATCTCGGGTTTGCAAGATCGTCCGTAACCGCGTAAAGAAGCAGCTGTTCCTTTGAAAAAATCATCCGATACCTCGTTTGAAAAAATAATCCTCGGGCTGAGCAGAATTTCTCACTTAATATTTTATCACTTTTTCACGAGATTGTCAAGTAATAAGTTTACTAAGTTTGTATAAAAATGTTATTGACAAACAAGCGATGATAAGGTATAATTAGTGTAATTGTAGTTTTGGCGGTTTTTTCGCCTTTAGTATATTTCTGTTAAATCTCGAGGAGGTATTTATGTTTTGTCCGAATTGCGGTCAGGAGATGAGCGATGACGCTCTGTTCTGCGGCTCCTGCGGTATTAAGATCGAAAAAAACGCAGATATACAACAGACGGAAAACTTCGAGCAAAAACCGGAAGCTCATGAAGAAGTCGAAACCTGCGAGCAAGTGTCTGAGACTCCCGTTCAGCCCGAAGAGACTGCACAGCCCGAGGCTTATGCGCAACAGCCCGAACAGCAAGCGGCTGACAAAAGCAATTCCGTTTCGGCGACGGATATTGCAAACAAGGCAAAAGCAGTGGGCGGAGAGGCTCTCAATAAGGCAAACGCCGCGGCTGATTCCGCGACAGCGGCAGTTCAGAAGGTTATTCCGGGCGTAAATAAGAAAATTCTGCTTATTGCGTGCGCGGCGCTGGTTGTTATAATCGTTTTGTGCTTTGTGCTTTTCGCCAATATGGTAGGAGGCGGCTCCTCCGCGTTTACCCGGGTTCCTCACTATGCTTTTACCGCTAACAACGACGGCGACCTCGCGCTGTTTATAGACGGAAAGGCTGTTACAGCCGACGCGGACTACAACTCGGATTCGTCCGGAAGTTATGCGTATAACGCGAACGCTATTGTTTACAACGGCGTTCTCTATAAAATCGATTCTAACAAGCTTTCAGAGGTAAACGATGACGTAAAGAGCGTCAAGCAGTCTTCAAGCGCGAACGCGTTTGTTTATATCTCCGACGACGGGCTTTATATCTACAAGGACGGAAAGGAGACCCTCATATATGACGATTTTGAGGGCTCGATATCGTCATCGAAGGTAGTTGTTTCGCCAAACGGAAACGCGGTAGTGTTTACGGATAAAGACGATGACGATTATGTTACATACCTCTACAAAGGCTCTAACGCCGAGAAGATCGGAAAGAATATCTACCCGCTTTCTGTAAGCGACGACGCGTCCGCGCTTTATGCGTACAAGTATTTGAACGGCCGCGCCGACAGCACCCTTTATCTCTACAAAAACAGCAAAGTCGACGGCTCGGTAAAGATTAAATCCGATATCACGGGCATAAAGGCTTACTCCAAGGACAACAAGAAGGTCCTCTTCACCTCTGCTTCGGGTACTTTCTACTACGCGCCCAATCTCGGCGACGCGGTAAAGGTCGACAGCGGCTCTGTCACACCGATCTACCCGGCATACACAATAAACAGACTTGATGATTTCAAGGACTTTATCGCTCTTGACGGAACCTCCGTAAAGAGGTTTATGCTTAAAGGCGACTCCTACGAAAAGTACACTGTCGCAAGCTCGGTAAGCTCATACAGGCTCTCAATGGACGGCAAAAAGCTTGTGTATCTTAAGGGCGACAAGCTGTATTCGATCGCCACTATGAACGAAAACGCCGAGGCCACAAAGCTTGGCGAGGATATTGTCAGCTTTTTCGCAAGTTCAGACCTCAGCAAGATCTACGCGAAAAATGACGACAGAGAGCTTGTGTTCTCTAACGGCAAGTCGGAAAAAACAACCAAGATCACCGACGACGTCGAGGCTTTCAGCGTAAGCTCGGACGGTGTGTGCTGTTATATAATTGACGAGGTCCTGTACTCTACAAGCGGTGCGGCAAAAGGCACAAAGGTAGATAAGATGAGCGACGTAACCGGTCTTACAATAAGCGGCGGCTCCGTATTCTATGTATATAACGACGGCACGCTTTATTTGAGCACAAACGGCAGAAGCTTCGAAAAGACAAACGTTGAGAGATAAATTTAAGAAAATCAGGTCATCAATATGTTCAACCCGCCGCGGAGCTCACGCGGCGGGTTCGGTTTATATAAGCTTGATCTCAGGCTGTCGAGAAGCCTTCAGATGCGCGAAAGCCGTATCACGGCCAGCCTTTGTGGCTGCCGTGATATGGCTGACAAAGCAGATGAGGGTTTATCGACAGTCTGAGACCGCCGCGGATATCCTGTGGCGGTTTTTTGTATAAATTTTCATTCAAATCGGAGAATATTTTATAAAAATGTGTTGAAAACCCGCGCAGTTTGTGGTATAATTATCTTGGGTATCTTTATTCGCCTGGCGGCAGGAACAAAAATGACAGGGGGGTGCTGCGCTGTGAATTACGCTTTATGGCTTAATCAGCGGAAGATCTATTCCGCCGATGAAATTTCCGATAATCTTGATCTGGCGTCGCTTTGCGGTTATTTTACAGCCGGAAACCTTGTCGGGTGGCTGATATCGCACGGCGGAGAGAGCTATGCAGAGGCGCTCGCGGATATTTCCCCCAAAGACCCGGAGCTTAAAGAAAAGCTATGCGAAATTTTTGGCGGACAACCTGTAAAATACAAACAGTTCAAAAGCGGCGATAACAAAAGCGCCGTTTCGGGCGCGGACCTTTCGTTTTCGTCTGTGCGCGGCTCATTTGCGCTGAATTCTTCGGCGCTTGGAACTTCTTTTATGAGGGGAAATCACCTCTCAAGCGGAAAAGCAGGCTCGGGCTATCCCATGTGGAAGCTTAAGCTTATGGGAAGTTTTAATTTTACGAGCTATTCTTTCAGGTCTTATCTGCTTAACATCGGCTTTGAAAACACATTTGGCGGCTCGTTTTCGCTGTCCTCGTTCTCAAGCAGAATGTCCGGATATAATTGGGAATGGGAATGGGAAAGGTTTTTATCGAGATTTGGCTCGTTTTACGGCGGAAGCTTTGCATCCGGAAGTCTCGTTTACGAAAGCTTTTATACGGCGCTGAAAGCGTTTTTCGCTCAGAAATACGGCTCTTGGAATTTTGGCTCAAGAAGTTTTTGGGCGTTGACTCGCGGGTCTTGGAACATTTTCGGGTTGTTGTACGGCTCCCGCGGACTTTCGGGATCTCGGGGAACATATTCGGCAGGTATCACAGGCAGTATGATCAATGGCTCTCAGAATGTCTTTATGGACAGCGACGAGTATGACAGGATCCTGATGGAATGCGTGTTCGGATGCAGACTAAACGGTTATGGTTATGGAATACATAACATTTAATCGATAGATTTGGTTGGTATATTTGGATGAAAAGGAGTTTATGAAATGCTTAAATTTATCAGACTGATTGTAATTTTCGGAGTTCTTGCTATTGGCGGCGGAATTTTCCTGTTTACAGGGATAAAGGACAAGATCGAATGGGATAAGCCCCACGCCGACCTCGAGACCATAACGGAAAAAGACCTTTATGTCGGAAGAGTGGTAGAAGGCGAAATTTACGAGCTCTGGGACGAATTTGCCTATACGTCGGAGTATGAAACAACTCTCGGTATAAAAAGCAATGAGCGCACAACCGACAGATATTTCGCGCTTCCGCTTGAATACTCGTTTTACGGGGATAATCTTATGTTTGTCGCGGTTTCGTCGAGAAAGAAAGACGAGCTTAAGGTTTTCGAGGTAATGGAAAAGGAAACCGTTGATTATTACGACAACGGGGTCGAGTATCAGGAATACACCACCACGCATTTTACAGGTAAGGTGCAAAGGCTGGGCGGCGAATATCTCGGGTTTTTCAGAGAGTATGTAGCTTACATAATGGGTGTTTCAGAGTCGGAGGCTTCGGATTATTACGCTCCTTATGTGCTGGTAAGCACCTCCGGAACGGGCGGAGTTGTTCCGATCATCATCGGAGGCGCTATGATGCTTATCGGCTTGGGCGGAGCCGCTATCGTTATAATCAGAAGGATAATAACAGGAAGATAAAAACATAACACCGGCACTTGTCGGAATTGTGTTCCGAGACAGGAAAGGACATTACGGTAAGGCATAATGAAGGTAGTAGGAGTATTTATAGCGTTTTTATCAGCGGCAATTCTGGGGATAGCTTCGCTTGTCATCGGCGCTTGCGGTGAAAACGGGGCTTTCGGCGGAAAAATTGAAATGTCCAAGCTGACAAAGGAAAACGCCGAGGAGGGCTTGATCGTCGAGGGCGAGGTATTCTCTGTCTGGGACAAGTTTGCTGTGGAAGAAAAGGAAGAGAACGGCAGTACAACAACGCTCGCGGAGTATTACACAATGATCATGGAGTACTCCTATAATGAGGAAGCGCCCATGTTTATCGGGATTTCCTCGAGAGACGCAAATGAGCTTTCGACCTTAGAACAGATGCGAAGCGAGGTCGAAGGCATCATAAACGACACCTCCGATTCAGACGTTTATACGACAATTCATTTCCGCGGTAAACTTAAAAAGCTCGACGATGGTATGCTCGGGTTTCTGAAGGTGTCTGTTTCGTCGCTTTTGGGAGTTACGGAGGATGTCGCGGAGGAATATATTACTCCTTATGTCATCGAAAGCTATAACGGAAGCGATTATATGCCGCTTCTTATCGCGGGGATCGCGCTTACGATAGTCGGAGTAGGCGGAGTCCTGGTACTTATCTTAAAAGATATCGGAGAAGACAACTGACAAATGAACGCGATCCATATTTCCTCGTTCGCTCCGTCGAGAGCAAAAGGCTCTGAGAAAGTAAACACAGAGGATTTCGATCTGTACTGCACGGCTCTTTCGGCGCTTCAGTGGAGAAAACTCGGCGGAAAGATCACCATGTGCTGTGACAGCTGTTATACGGAGTTTTATCAGAAAATCGGTTTTTGTGACGTATGGGACGAGGTTAAATGCAACATCGCGGACGACCTTGAAGGGATAAACCCGAAAATGTTCTGGGCGGGCGCGAAGATATTGGCACTGCGCGAACAAAGCGCGCCTATAGTGATGATAGACACTGACTTTATCGTGTGGAGGCTTCCCGAATTCGGCGAGGAAATAATCGCCGCCCACCGCGAGGAAATTTCGGAGGAGATCTATCCGAGCCTTTCGTTTTTCGGCGCGGAGAATCATATTATCCCCGATTTCAGCGAAAGCGTTCTGCCTCTTAATACCGCGTTTTTATACCTCCCCGACAATGATTTCAAGGAGTTTTACACCTCTCAGGCGATAGCGTTTATGAAAAACGCGGATGACTGCGACGATTATCTGAAATATATGGTTTTCGCGGAACAGCGGCTGCTTGCTATGTGCGCGGATCATACGAAAACTCCCGTAAAGACACTGCTTGACAAGGATTATTTGTTTTTCCCGCAGGACAGCTTTACACACCTGTGGGGAGCGAAACAGGCAATGCGCGACGACCCTGAACTCAGAGAAGAATTTCTTGTCCGCTGCCGTAAAAGAATACAAAGCGATTTTCCCGAATATTCTTATCTGATTGAAAAAATCGAGGGAATAAACCGATGATAATTCCCAAAAATACATAATGGAAATTATGTGTTTCGGAGGAATTATTATGGGAATTTCAATGCGTAATCTGACCAAGACCTACAATGTCGGAAACACGCTTATAAAAGCGCTCGACGGAGTGTCACTCGAGATCTCCGACGGAGAATATGTGACGGTTGTAGGAACATCCGGCTCGGGAAAATCGACGCTTATGAATATTTTAGGGTGTCTTGATGTTCAGTCCTCGGGGAATTATTTTCTTGACGGCGAGGACGTTTCAAGGCTTTCCGACAACCGGCTTTCGGATATCCGAAGCCAAAAGATAGGATTTATATTTCAAAGCTTTAATCTTATTTCAGGACTTACGGCTCTTGAAAACGTGGAGCTTCCGCTTATATACAGGAGGATACCGAAGCAAAGGCGCATGGAGATGTCGCTTTCGGCGCTCGAAAGCGTAGGGCTTATCAGCCGCGCGGATCACCGCCCGTCAGAGCTTTCGGGCGGTCAGCAGCAGCGCGTTGCCATAGCCCGCGCTGTCGCGGCAGATCCCGAGATAATTCTGGCAGACGAGCCGTGCGGAAATCTCGACAGCCGCTCGGGCGCGGAGATATTAAAGCTTCTTTCGGCGCTGTCCGAAGCGGGAAAAACAATAGTTATGATCACTCACAACGAGGATACCGCGAGACAGGCACAGCGGCTTATAAGGATCTCGGACGGAAAAATCGTAAATTAGCTTGAAACGAGGTTAATTGTATGACACTACAGGAAATAATCGACGACAGCAAAAGAATTGTTTTTTTCGGAGGCGCGGGCGTTTCTACCGAAAGCGGTATCCCCGATTTCAGAAGCGTGGACGGACTTTATAATCAGCAATATAAATACCCGCCCGAGCAGATAATTTCTCACAGCTTTTTTGTAAGCGAGCCCGAGGAGTTTTACAGATTTTACCGCGACAGAATGATATTTTCGGAAGCTAAACCGAACGCAGCTCATTTAAAACTCGCCGAATGGGAACAAAAGGGTATTCTTTCGTCGGTGGTCACGCAGAACATCGACGGACTGCACCAGATGGCGGGAAGCAAGAATGTAATAGAGCTTCACGGAAGTGTCCACAGAAATTATTGTACGAAATGCAAAAAATTCTACCCGCTGTCCGCCGTAACGGAAAGCATGGGCATTCCGCGGTGCGAATGCGGCGGAACGATAAAGCCCGACGTGGTCTTATATGAGGAAAGTCTCAACGCCGCCGATATCGAAAAGGCGGTGACGGAGATAGAAAACGCCGATACGCTTATCATCGGCGGAACGTCTTTGGTAGTCTATCCCGCGGCAAGCTTTGTGAGATATTTTAAAGGCAAGCACCTTGTCGTAATAAACAAAAGCGAGATATCCGTAAGCGGAGCCGAGCTTATCATAAACGACAGTATAGGAAAGGTTTTCGGAAGTTTGAAATAAACGCGTGATTTATGAAATGAAAGGGAGATGAATTATGGATTCTGTCCAGACCGTTACATATCAGTGTCCGAACTGTAACGCCGCGCTTGAATTTGACGCGCAGACAGGAAAATTCAAATGCTTTTACTGCGATAGCTTATTTTCAGAAGCGGATATAAAGAAAATTTTCCAAAAGCGCGACGACAGCGTAAACCTTGAGCAAAACGAGCCGGAGCTCAGCGAGGACCAGGCTCTTCAGGAGGAGTTTTCGGGTCAGAGCGCTCTTTACAGTTGTCCCAACTGCGGCGCGGGAGTTATCTGCGATACGCTCACCTCGTCTACAAGGTGTCATTTCTGCCATACGCCGGTAGTGCTTTCGGGAAGGCTTTCGGGAGAATACAGGCCGGACGTGCTTATTCCTTTTTCCGTTACAAAGGAGCAGGCGCGGGCTAAATTCAATGAATATACAATGGGCAAGAAGTTTTTGCCGAATGGCTTTCTTTCCGAAGCGCAGATAAGCAATCTGTCGCAGCTTTATGTTCCGTACTGGCTTAAAAGCGGGCTTGTAGAGGCGGATATGGACGCTGTCGGAAAGGTTGTCAGACGTTGGAGCAGAGGTAACACCCACTACACAAACACCAAGGAATATCACGTCGGAAGAACCGCCGAGCTTGCGTTTGTGAGGGTTCCCTGCGACGGCTCTAAAAGAATAGACGACGAGCTTATGGAAAGCATCGAGCCGTTTAACTATTCCGGGATAAAGCTGTTTAATATGTCATATCTTTCGGGCTGTCCCGCGGAGAAATATGATGTAACGAAAGAAGAAGCGGCAAAGAGAATAGACGAGCGCATAAAAAAAGCCGGCGAGGCTGAGCTTCGCCGAACAGCCGACAGCTATTCTTCCCTTGAGAAGGTTCGGATAAGAACAAATTACCGGACTCATCAATATGTCTACGCGCTGCTGCCTGTATGGTTCTTAAACTATCAATACAAGGGAAAGGACTATGCGTTTGTAATAAACGGGCAGACGGGGCTTACTTTCGGTCAGCTTCCTGTAAGCGGAGTAAAACTGTTCTGGGCATCCGTAGGACTGTTTGCGGCGGTAGGACTTATTGCCGCGTTGATAGGGGGGCTTTTCCTTGGTGTGTAATCTGAAAAGAAAAACTTTTACGCTTTTTTGCGCTCTTTCAGCCGCGGTTTTTATGCTTTTCCTGCTGTGCACAAGCGCAAATGCAAGCGGCATTAAAACCAAGGAGGTTGTCCTTGCGGATCTGGACAACTGCCTTACCGAAGCGGAAGAAAAGGCTCTGCTTGAGGAAATGCGCGCGGTCTCGGAGAAAACCGGCCTTAATATCGGAATTGTCATAACAGCCGAGCTTGACGGAAAAAAATCCAAGAAATACGCCGATGACTTTTCCGACGATAATTTCGGACTTGACAGTAACTCAATAGTACTGCTGTTGTTTAATTCTCACGACCTTCCGCAGTACTCTAAAGAGGTCGACCAGATCTCCACAAGCGGGAATGCTATTGATCTGTTTGAAAAGAGAATCAACAGCATTTTTGACCGTATTTACGACGAACTTGAAAACAGAAGCGTGAGATCCGATCTGCCAAGCACACCGAATGTCTATAAGCATTACAGCTCGGCTAATTATTATATCGGCTGTTTGAAATTCTGCTCGGCGGTGGAAAGATACGGGGATCCGGCAATGGCGTTCTGGAACGGCGTCGTTGATTTTCTTATCAGCCACTTGTTCGCGATGTTTATCGGAGGGATAATCGGTCTTGTAACCGCGCTGATTTTCTCGTCGAGCATCAAGAAAAGTTATACAAAGAAAAGTCCGATAAGCGCGGCGCAGTATCTTGACAAAAACCGCACCAATATCACCCGCAGAGAAGATATATTTATCCGCGAATATACCACCAGCTACACTACAAGCTCTTCAAGCGGAGGTCATGGCGGCGGTGGACGCAGCGGCGGCGGAGGAGGTCATCACGGCGGCGGAGGCGGCCGACACAGATAATAATTAAAATAACACAAGACCCTCTGAATTCTCAGAGGGTTCTTTTTATCAAAAATAAATGTCTTTAAAAAATTTTTTTAAATTCTAAAAACCTATTGACAAAGTAGGAAAATAGAGTTATAATAAAATCAACCTACTAAGTTGGTAAGTTAATAAACAGCCAAATCGGTAGTAGAATTATTCTTAGGGGGCTTTTATATGAAAAGAACAAAAATAATTTACAGACGATGTATGAATATTTCCTCTGCCCCGCGAATGTGACGGGACAATATATAAAACCTATCAGTATATTTTTGAAATTGTTTATTGAATTCAGGAGGAAATAATTATGTCAGATATTAAAAACTCTAACAGCTGGAGCTTTGAGACCAAACAGCTGCATATAGGACAGGAAACCGCAGACCCAGTAACAGACGCACGTGCCGTGCCGATCTACGCGAGTACCTCGTTTGTTTTCCATGACAGCAAACACGCCGCCGACCGCTTTGGTCTGCGTGACGCCGGAAATATTTACGGCAGACTGACAAATCCCACGCAGGATATCTTTGAGCAGCGCATAGCGGCTCTCGAAAACGGTGTGGCGGCTCTGGCCACGGCGTCGGGCGCGGCGGCGCTGAACTACACGTTTTTGGCTCTCGCAAAAAGCGGCGAGCATATAGTCGCTTCCAAGACGATTTACGGCGGTACCTACAATCTTCTCGCGCATACGCTTCCGCTTTCATCGGGAATTACAACGACGTTTGTCGACCCCGAGGAGGATAACGCCTTTGAAAATGCCATTCAGGATAATACAAAGGCGATCTTCATCGAAACCCTCGGAAACCCCAATTCAAATATCGTTGACATTGAAGAGATTGCAAAAATTGCGCATAAGCACGGGATCCCGCTGGTTGTTGATTCGACGTTTGCTACGCCGTATCTCGTAAGACCGCTCGAATACGGCGCGGATATTGTAATTCATTCGGCTACCAAATTTATAGGCGGACACGGAACGGCTATCGGCGGCGTTATCGTAGACGGCGGCTTTGACTGGACGGCTTCGGGCAAATACCCGTGGATATCCGAGCCTAACCCGAGCTATCACGGTGTGTCCTTCGCCCAGGCGGTGGGTAAGGCTGCTTTTGTAACATATATCCGCGCTATCCTGCTCAGAGACACGGGTGCCACGCTCTCTCCCTTTCACGCGTTTATGTTCCTTCAGGGGCTTGAAACTCTGTCGCTGCGCGTAGAGCGTCATGTTGAAAACGCGCTGAAGATAGTTGAGTATCTCAACTCCCACCCGCAGGTCGAGGCGGTGCATCATCCCTCGCTTGAAACCGAGCCGAGCCACAAGCTGTACAAAAAATATTTCCCGAACGGCGGCGGCTCTATCTTCACGTTTGAGATCAAGGGCGACGCCGAGACCGCGCAGAAATTTATCGACAACCTCGCTATTTTCTCGCTTCTAGCAAACGTCGCGGACGTAAAATCGCTGGTGATACATCCCGCAAGCACCACTCACTCTCAGCTTACCGAGGACGAGCTTACCGAGCAGGGTATAAAACCCAACACTATCCGTCTTTCGATAGGCACGGAAAACATAAAGGATCTTATTGCCGCGCTTGACGAGGCATTCAAGTCCGTCTGATGATCAGCTAATTCATTTGCTCTTTGTTTAAGAGGTGAAGCGATGAAACTTGTAACTACCAAAGGACGCTATGCTTTAAGAGTGCTGATAGATCTTGCAGAGCACAACAACGGCAATTACATTCCGATGAAGGAGATCGCCGCGCGTCAGGGAATTTCCCATAAATATCTCGAGCAGATCATGCCCATTCTTATGAAGGACAAGATAATCGACGGGGCAAGCGGCAAGGGCGGCGGTTACAGGCTCAACCGCCCGCCCGAGGAGTATATTGTCGGTGAAATCCTTTCTCTGACAGAGGGCAGTCTTGCGCCTGTGGCGTGCGTGGACGAGTGCAATCCCGAAAAATGCGGACGCACCGACAACTGCCGCACTCACCCCATGTGGGAAAAATACAACGAACTGACAATGGAGTTTTTTAACGGGATAACCATTGCGGATCTTATGAAAAAAGAGCAGAATGATCAGGAATAAACAAAATCTCCGACCATAAGCAGTCGGAGATTTTTTTACCTTTATCCGGGCATCAAAGCAACTTTATATCCTCATCTGTGAGAGATTCTATACCGTTTTGTTTCAGTATACTCTCGGCGGCAATGTTGTCTCCCACGCGAAGAACGACGTAAGCTCCAAGCGAGGGCGCCGTAAACGCGTACATATAGTCAATGTTTATTCCCGCCTTATCCAAAACCGTGAGGATGCCGCTTAAGGAGCCTGTCTTGTCTGTCATCTTAACAGCAAGGACATCGACCGCCGACATTATGTTTTCGCCCCTAAGAGCGCTCTGCGCTTTTTCAAGATCGGAAACAATAAGCCTCAAAATACCGCAGTCGCTGCTGTCGGCTATACACATCGCACGGATATTTACGTCCGCGTCCGAAATGCGCTTAACGATCTCGGAGAGCTTTCCCGTTTCGTTTTCAAGAAAAACCGTAAGCTGTTTTATTGCCATAAAAATACCCCCGTTTCATTTAAAATCAGTTCAGTCATGAAGCTTGCGCTTATCGATTACTCTTACTGCCTTGCCCTCGCTTCTGGTGATAGAATGCGGCGACATAAGGTGAACCTTCGGCCCTATTCCGAGCATTGTTCTCAAAGCGCTTTCAAGAGCTTTTTCCTTTGCCTGCAAATCGCTTATCTTATCCGAGAACTGCTCGGGCGGAAGCTCAACGTTTATATCAAGCGTGTCGGTGTTATTCACTCTGTCGACTAATATCTGATAGTTAGGCGGATAGCCCTCCTTCAGAAGAACCGCCTCTATCTGGCTGGGGAATACGTTTACTCCGCGGATTATCATCATATCGTCGCTTCTGCCCATAGGCTTGCTCATTTTGACATGAGTACGTCCGCAGGAGCATTTTTTGCGCGTAAGAACGCAGATATCGCGCGTTCTGTAACGCAGCAGCGGAAACGCTTCTTTATCAAGTGCGGTAAATACCAGCTCGCCCTTTTCTCCCTCGGGTAAGACCTCGCCCGTATCGGGATCGATTATCTCCGCGTAGAAATGATCCTCGTTTATGTGCATTCCCGTCTGTTCCTCGCACTCAAACGAAACGCCGGGGCCGCTTGTTTCGGTAAGTCCGTAGATGTCATACGCCTTTATTCCGAGGCTCTTTTCAATGCCTCTGCGCATTTCCTCCGTCCATGGCTCGGCGCCGAAAATTCCCGCCTTGAGCTTGTTGTCCTCGGGCTTATAGCCTGCCTCCGCAAGGCTTTCGCCGATGTACGCGGCATAAGAGGGCGTACAGCAAAGGATAGTTGCTCCCAAGTCCATCATAAACTGTATCTGCCGCTCGGTGTTTCCCGACGACATCGGAAGCGTAAGACAGCCGACTTTATGCGAGCCGCCGTTCAGTCCGGGTCCGCCCGTAAACAATCCGTAGCCGTAGCATACCTGGCAGACGTCCTCGTTTGTTCCTCCCGCCGCAACGATAGCTCTCGCGCAGCAATCCTCCCAAAGGTCAATGTCCGCCTGTGTGTAAAACGCGACAACGCGCCTGCCTGTCGTACCCGATGTAGACTGGATACGCACGCAGTTTTTAAGATCCGTTCCGAGAAGTCCGTAGGGATACGCCTCTCTCAGGTCGTCCTTTGACAAAAACGGAAGCTTTTTGATATCGTCTACGCTTTTGATATCCTCGGGCTTTACTCCCTTTTTGTCCATAAGGTCGCGGTAGTACTTCACGTTGTCGTAAACATGACGGACCTGCTTTACGATCTTCTCGTTCTGAATCTCGAGAATTTTTTCGCGGGACGCGGTCTCGATTTCTTCCTGGTAGTAATTGGGCATTGGGTTGAACCTCCTTATTTAAATTTGAAATTTCAAAACCACACACCGCGGCTGCGCCGCGCTGTGCTATCCAATCGGCGCTTCACTTCGCTGCGCTCAGTCTCAGCACCGATTGATTTTTGAAATTTCGTACTTCCCTATTGTGTGGTTTAAAATTACGACGAGCAGCCAAGCTCAAAAGCTTTCTTATTCACTTCAACGAACTGCGGCTTTACGATTTTTTCAATTGCCGAAAGCCATTTTTCCTTGTCAATGTCGAAATACTTCGACAGCCTGCCCATAAGCACGATATTTACCGCCTTTGCGCTTCCCGCCTCTTCGGCGAGCTTAAGAGCGTCTATCTCGTCTACAAAAACGCCCTTCTTTTTAAGCTCATCGAGGATATTTTCGGGATACTCCGCCGCTCCCGTGATAACGGGCATGGGGTCTATCTGCTGTACGTTTACTACGATCTTTCCGCCGTCTTTGAGGCAATTTACATATCTCGCCGCCTCAAGCTTTTCAAAGGACACGATAAAGTCCGCCTCGCCCTCGGAAATTACGGGAGAATAGACCTTGTCGCCGAAACGAACATAGGTCACTACCGAGCCTCCGCGCTGGCTCATTCCGTGAACCTCGCTTACCTTTACGTCATATCCCTCGTCGGTAAGCAGCGCGCCGAGAAGCTTGCTTGCGAGAAGACTTCCCTGCCCTCCTACTCCGACTATCATTACGTTTTTCGTCTGCATAAAAAATCCTTTCATACTTATTTCCATTAAAAATCGTGACTTATTCCAAATTAAAGTTTAT
>JAFLUG010000014.1:17606-32890 GCA_022508885.1 Oscillospiraceae bacterium
ACTTATTTCCATTAAAAATCGTGACTTATTCCAAATTAAAGTTTATCAAATTCACATGAAGTAAAATGCAATTACCGAAAGCTTTTCATCAGGTTCAAAAACCAAAACCAGATAAGATTTTTCATCATCAGTTCCGTTTACGGAAAAACTCCAAAGAATATCATATTCCGATTCATATTCAACTGTTGGCTTTCCTAATGCTCTTTCTGCTTCTGCACGAGTTGAACCCAAATGAATCCCGTTGAATGAAATGAAATTCTTATCCTTGCAGAGACCATCAATAACACTTATCATAAATAATTCTTTAGAGTTATCAATGTCCTTAGATTCTTCCTTATATAGTACTTGAGCAACACATTTGTTTTTATAGTACAGGAATATGTAGCCTTTATCATCAATTTTAAGGCTGTAACCCTCTCCGAGATTTTCACAAGTAAACGGCTCGGGAAGTTCCTTTCCGTTAATACGTATCGTCTTTGCAAGGCTTTCGACTGTCCACCCGCCTTCGGGAACATTAACAGGTTCAAAGCTGTCCACAACCGAACTCGAATTTTCCTTTGCATCGCACCCTGTTATCCCAAACGCCAGAAATGCGGTCATTAACACAGCAATGAGTTTCTTATGCAGTCCAACACCTACTGTCTGCATAATCACCTCTCCCCTCTTTTAAGCCTCTATCGCGTCTGTTTTGCAGAGCTGTGTGCATACTGCACAGCCCACGCACTGCGTCGGGTCGATGACCGCCTTTTTGTTTTTAATGCTGATCGCGGGACAGCCGAGCTTCATGCACATCTTACAGCCGACGCACTTATCATTGTTTACCTTAAGAGCGGGCTTCGGCTTTACATATTTAAGCAGCATACACGGTCTGCGTGAGATGATTACCGACGGCTCCTTTGCGGCAAGTTCTTCCTTAACCGCTTCCTCGCACTGCTTTAAGTCATAAGGGTCAACAACCCTCACTCTTTTTATGCCGATAGAACGGACAAATTCCTCGATATTTACGGCGGTCGCCGGCTCGTTCTTGATGTTGTAGCCCGTGGTGGGGTTCTGCTGGTGTCCGGTCATTCCCGTAATAGAATTGTCCACGATTATTACCGTAGAATTGGAATTGTTGTACGCTATATTTACAAGTCCCGTCATTCCCGAATGCATAAAGGTCGAGTCGCCGATAACGCAGACGGTGTTCTTTTCGGTCTCCTCGCCGCCGGCCTTGTTAAAGCCGTGAATACCCGAGACCGACGCGCCCATGCAAAGCGTAGAATCAAGAGCGAACAGCGGCGCGGCGCTTCCGAGAGTGTAACAGCCGATATCCCCGAGAGCGGTTATCTTGTTTTTGGCGAGCGTATAGAACATTCCCCTGTGCGGACAGCCCGCGCACATAACAGGCGGTCTTACTGGCACGGGGTTGTCGAGGTTTACGGTCTTGGGAAGCTCCAGACCGAATGCCTTTTTGACAGTAGTCTGGTTGTATTCTCCGAGCGGCGAGAACATCTCTTTTCCTGTGCATTTCACGCCGAGCTTATTTAAATGACTTTCAATAATTCCGTCCAGCTCCTCTATTACATAGAGCTTCTCGACCTGCGCCGCGAAATCGCGGATAAGCTTTTCGGGGAGAGGATTTACCATTCCGAGTTTAAGAACATAAGCCTTATCTCCGAAAACCTCTTTTACATACTGATAGCAAGTACCCGCACAGATTATTCCTATTTTGTTATCCGTTCCCTTTTCAACTCGGTTGAGCGGACTTGTCTCGGCAAACTCCGAAAGTCTTTTTGTGCGCTCCTCAACAAACGGGTGGCGCTTTACGGCGTTTGCGGGAGCCATTATGTACTTCTGCGGGTTCTTCTCGTACTCGGGCAGCGGTATCTCAACGCGCTCCGAAAGCTCGGTTATGCTCTGCGAGTGCGCTATTCTCGTACACATTCTGAACAGCACGGGAGTATCGAACTTTTCGGAGATATCGTACGCTTCCTTTACGAAAGCCTTAGCCTCTGCCGAATCCGACGGCTCAAGCATGGGAACCTTGGCGGCGATAGCGTAGTGTCGGGAATCCTGCTCGTTCTGCGAAGAGTGCATGGCGGGGTCGTCCGCCACAAATATTACCATTCCGCCCGTTACTCCCGTATAAGAGAGCGTAAACAGCGGGTCTGCCGCGACGTTAAGTCCGACGTGCTTCATAGCGCACGCGCTGCGCGCTCCTCTCAGCGACGCCCCGAAAGCGGTCTCCGCCGCGACTTTTTCGTTAGGCGCCCACTCGCAGTATATCTCGTCGTATTTCGCCGCGAATTCGGTTATCTCCGTCGAGGGAGTTCCGGGGTAGGACGAAACGAGCTTTACTCCCGCTTCATAAAGTCCTCTGGCTATCGCCTCGTTTCCGAGCATAAGTTTTTTCATTGCAAAAAATCCTTTCTTCGAAATAAAATTTACGGTATTTATTTTCACGAAAACTCGTTGAAATTTATTTATTTTTGTGCTACAATAATCATGTTGATTTCATACTTAAGGAGAGAAATTATGATCATAGATTTCCACACACACACGTTTCCCGATAAGATCGCGGAGAAGACAATAGCTTATCTCGCGGAAAAAGGCAACGTAAAGCCGTTTCGCGAGGGTACGCTTTCCTCTCTTAAAGAAAGCATGAAGAGATCCGGAACAGACTATTCGGTCATTCTTCCCGTGGCGACCGTTCCGAAACAGGTCGAGTCGATAAACAGGCTCGCGGCGGAGCTTAACGGAAAGGACGGGATAATCTACGCGGGGGCTATTCATCCCGACTATGAGGATATCGACGGCGCGCTTGATTTTATCAAAGGCGCGGGGCTTTTCGGCATAAAGCTCCACCCCGACTATCAGGACGTTTATTTCAACGACCCTAAGGTTTTAAAGATACTCGAGGGAGCCGCAAAGCGCGGACTGTATACCGTAACTCACGCGGGAATTGACGTAGGCTATCCGAACGATGTTCACTGTACGCCGGATATGGTGCTTGAGGTCCTTGATAAGCTGAAAGGGCTGATCGACAACAAGCTGATATTAGCGCACTTGGGTGGCTGTGACCTGCCGGACGAGGTCATTGGAAAGCTCTGCGGAAAACCCGTTTACATGGATACGGCGGTCGTTCTGGACCGCTATCCCGAAAAATCTGTTGAAATAATCAAAGCGCACGGCGCGGATAAAATACTGTTCGCCACTGACTCTCCGTGGGCTGACCAAGGTGCATTTATCAAGCTTCTGAAGAGCTTTGGGTTTTCCGAACGCGAAAACGAAAATATGTTCTCGGAAAACGCCGGAAAGATCCTCTCAGACGCGGGAATCAAACTATAAATATTATAGCATTTTTGTTGAAAAAAGTCAACCCTCGGCTTTAATTTAGTTATATTTACACATAAATCACAATGGTGATAAACTGTTTTATTAAAAAACCTTAACAGCTTCATCCATGTTTTTGTGTAATTATCCAACAGTCCAAGCCGTGATAATTCATAAAGATATTTGTGATTATTGTGCGTTTTATATAAATTTTTGACAAAATCATTGACTAAGACAGAATATAGTTGTATAATAAAAGAGAATATAGTCGGATTGTAGTTCAAATCTGCTTTCGTCTGTAAAAACATATCGTATAAATTCTGAAAAGGGGGAATATGCTTTTATACTAAGCGTATAAAAGCGAAAGGTCATGTTTGTAACTATAAACGAGGATAAATGTATCGGCTGTAACGCCTGCATAAGAGTCTGCCCCGTAAACGACGCGAATACCGCAAAGCTCGCGCCGGACGGAGAGCATTCTATCATCACTATCGACAAGGTAAAGTGCATATCCTGCGGAGCGTGCGTCAAAGGCTGTATCCACGGCGCGAGAAGCTACAGCGACGACACAGAGCAGTTTTTCAATGACATCAGAAATGGAAAGGATATAACTGTGCTTGTCGCTCCCGCTTTCCGTCTGACAGAGCCCGATGCCGACGCTATGCTCGCCCACCTGCGTGAGATGGGAGTAAAACTTATCCACGACGTTTCCTTCGGAGCTGATATCTGTACATATATGCATATAAAGGCTGTAAGAGAAAAGCGCTGCGGAAAGATAATCTCCCAGCCCTGCCCCGCGTTTGTCGAGTATGTACTTAAGCACAAGCAGAGCCTTATTCCCGTACTCTCGCCCGTTCATTCGCCTTTTGGCTGCGGGGCGGTGTATCTCAGAAAATACGAAGGCGTTTCGGGCGCTATTGCGTTTCTTTCCCCCTGCATCGCCAAGAAATTTGAGCTTGAGGATACGGGGCTTGCACAGTACAACGTGACATTCAAGCGATTTGCGGAATATATGAAGAACAACTGCAATTATGACAGAAGGGCGACGTTTAAATTTGACAACACCAGAGCTTTCTGCGGAAAGATATACCCCAGACCCGGCGGACTTAAAGACTGCTTGCAGCACGCTGTTCCGGGACTTGATGTCAGAAACTGCGAAGGCGTAGGTCATCTCTATCACACTCTTGATTTCTACGAAGCGGCAAGCGAAGCGGACAGACCCGCGGTATTTGATGTTCTGAGCTGTGCCAACGGCTGTATTTCAGGTCCCGGCACAAATTATGAGGAATCAAAGGTGTTTACCTATATGAGCCGCGCAAGCAGCGTAGGAAACGAAGCCTTTACACAGCGCGAAAACCAGGCAGGCAGATACAGCCTTAAGACAGATAAGCAGTTCCAGTGGTTTGAAAAGCATCTTAAATTTGAGGACTTTGTAAGAACCTATACACCTAAGGACTCGCACAGACTCAGCGTAACCGACTCTGAGATAAGAGACGCCTACAGAACTCTTATGAAGAGTACTCGTGAGGAACAGTGCTTCGACTGCCGCGCGTGCGGATATGATTCCTGCCGCGATATGGCAATAGCGATAGCAAGGGGCGTAAACATTCCCGAAAACTGCCACCAGTATGCCGTTAAACAGTCAAATTCCGCTCACCTCGATGTTCTTGAAGCTCAGAAGTCGGTAGAGGAACAGCACAAGTCTATTGTGGACGCAGTTGGAAGCATACTCGGCGACATCGAGAGTATATGCACCAACACCGATAAGATAAATACTCAATGCGCGGAAAACAACGGCGAGATGGACTCGGTCAAGGAGATGATAGCTCAGCTCAACGAGAAGTGCGCGGAGATAGATTCGGCAGTGTCGGGTATCATAGAGGTAAACGACAGATACAAAAAGATGTCCGATTCGATCTCAAACATAACCGACCAGACGCATATCCTGTCAATAAACGCTTCGGTAGAGGCGGCGAGAGCCGGAGAGTTCGGCAAGACGTTTTCGGTTGTTGCTCAGGAAATACGCACACTCGCCTCGCACACACGCGATACCACAAAAATAGTTACGGAAAACGACAAATTTGTAAAACGTGAAACAGACAGAGTTTTAACCACCGCGAAGGAAATCGAGGGGTTGGTGAACAAGCTCGAAGAAATAATGGCAAGAGTAAACACAAACGTTGTCGGAACCTCCGAAACCGGTGAGGGTATAAAGGAGCTTGCCGAAAGCATAAGAGGCGTGGCAAGCGTGCTTCACGGATAAATTTATCCCGTAAAATCGTTTAAGGCGTTAAAACGCGCAGGTCCGATATCGGATCTGCGCGTTTTATTTTTTACATTGAATCAGATCATTTGAAAAGGCTATATCATGAATTTCCGGGTGCTGTCAGCCTTTTCTTCACTGAATTATAACACACGAAAAACGCCGGTATTAAAAACAAGTCAGCGAGTACCCACGCCAACGGGTTTGCAAAGCATATCGCCTCAAACCCGAACACCGGGACCAGCGCAAGCGCCGCCGCTCCTCTCGCCACAAGCTCTGATACTCCCGCGTAAAGCGCGACCTGAGAATATCCCATGCCTTGTATCATAAACCTTACGATGTTTACAAACGCCAAGGGTATGTAAAAAAATGAGTTTATCATCAGAAAGTGACGCGAGTATTCTCTTATAAGCCCGATGTTTTCGGCTGTTTTCGGGTCTGAAGCGTCTAAAAACAGCGCCGACAGATCTCCGCCGAACAGTATGGCTATTACCATTGCCGCTATCGACCAGATTATTCCTAAAATAATACAATCAAACAGTCCGCGCCTTACTCTCTTAAGCTCGCCCGCGCCGATATTCTGGCCGCCGTATGTAGCCATGGTGCTTCCCATTGCGTCAAACGGACAGCACATAAACTGTCCTACCTTGTTTCCCGCCGTAACCGACGCCATATAGACCGAACCCAATCCGTTCACAGCGGTTTGCAGTATGATAGTGCCGATAGCCGTTATAGAATACTGAAGTCCCATCGGAAGCCCAACCGCGCAAAGTCTGCCGATGTATCTGAAATCGGGTTTTAAGTCGGCTTTTTTAAGATGAAGAAGCTCCATGCGCTTTATTATGAATATCAAACACAAGACCGATGAAAACGCCTGTGATATTACCGTCGCCACGCCCGCGCCCGAAACGCCCATTCCAAGCACGACGATAGTGAAAATATCAAGCGCTATATTCAATAAGCTGGAAATCACGAGGAATATTACCGGTGTTCTGCTGTCGCCGAGAGAACGGATAAAGCCCGAAAGAATATTGTAGCAAAACGTAACGGGAATTCCGAGAAATATAACAAAGATATAATCGTACGCCTGCTGAAAAACGTCCTCGGGCGTATTCATCCATTCGAGTATTTTCCCGCACAAAATGCAGGTTGCCGTTGTAAGAACCGCCGCGAAAACAATGGTTATCCAGATGGTATTTCCGACATATTTTCTGAGCGTTTCATAATCTTTCGATCCGAATTTCTGCGCTACGGGAATGGCAAATCCCGCGCATACGCCGATAACAAAGCCGATTACCAGAAAGTTTACCGAACCCGTAGAGCCTACTCCCGCAAGCGCGTCCAGACCGATATACCTTCCTACCACTATCGTATCGACCATGTTGTAGAACTGCTGAAACAATATCCCGAAAAACAGCGGAAGCATAAAGCCTATGATAAGCTTCATCGGCGGGCCTTTAGTAAGGTCGCGCACAGATGTTTTTGACATAAAAAATCACTCCTTAACAGCGGACGGCAGTGAAAACCGAACGCACCCAAAAAATTCAGGGTGCGTCCGGAACTTTGCCGTAAACCGTTATTTCCATTGCTTCAAGCGTTTTTCTGTTATTTCCTCTCCGAGAACATGGCTTATCTCCCATATATCGGGAGCATTTGCGTGACCCGTGAGGGCAATTCTCAGCATATTTGTGATATGCACGATACTGCCCTTATACTGCCCAGGGTTTTTCTTATAATCCTTCGGCTTTACCGCGAAGTTGAGCTCGGCGGTTATCTGCTTTACCTTTTCAAACCAAGCGGACTGGTCGTCGGAATGGTCGTAGGACGCGAGATATTTCTCAAAAAACAGCTTTCGCGTCGCCTCGTCAACCTCTTCGGGCATTTCGTCCGCTATCTCAAAGGTTTCGTCATAATAAAGCGACATAAACTCGCACGCCTGTTTCCAGCTTGTTATATCCTTACGGGGATTGTTTCCGCTTTTACCGACGTTAAGCGCGTTTATTGTGCGCTCGGGATATTTTTTGAGAAGCTCCGCAAAGCTCTCGTTATATTTTTCACACCATTTCAGCCACTTGTCATAAACCTCGCTCGGCTTCATTCTTCCGATAACTTCCTTGGAAATGTTGTTAAGCTTGTCGAGGTCTACAAGCGCGCCGGAGTTTGACATTTTTTCGAGCGAAAACGGAAAATCAAGATAATTGCTGTCGGGGTTTGCGAGCCGCCATTCCTCAAAATTTGAGTTCAATATCGTCAGCAGAAACTCCCACACAGCCGCCTGATAAAAGCCCTCCTGCTGATAGTATTCAAGCGAGAGCTCGGGGTCTTTGCGCTTTGAGAGCTTGCGCTTTGAGCCGTTATCGAGCTTCTGGAGCGTGGCGGTGTGACAGTATATCGGCATCTCCCAGCCGAATGTATTAAACAGCTCAACGTGCATAGGAAGCGACGATATCCACTCGTCACCGCGGATAACGTGCGTAGAGCGCATCAGATGGTCGTCAACAACGTGCGCGAAATGATAGGTGGGAATGCCGTCGCTTTTCAAAAGCACAAAGTCCATGTTGTTTCTCGGCATTTCGAGCTTTCCGCGTATCGCGTCGTTTACGCTTATATACTCGTCTGTTTCAACCCCGCGATAACGCAGGACCCACGGTCTTCCCGCCGCGATGTTATCCTTTATCTGCTCAATGGAAAGCGAACGGCTTTTTTCGGCGTATTTTCCGTAAATGCCGGGATTTTCCTTGTTTTTTTCCTGTTCTTCTCTGATAGCCGAAAGCTCTTCCTCGGTGAGAAAGCAAGGATATGCCAAGCCCCGTTCGACAAGCTGCTTTGCGAAAACATGGTATATTTCTTTACGCTTACGCTGACGGTAAGGTCCGTAATCTCCGTTATCGCCGTCAGCCGTAGCTCCCTCGTCAAAAAGCACGTCATAAAACGCCATAGAGCCGATTATCGTTTCGACCGCGCCCTCTACCTCGCGCTTGTTGTCGGTGTCCTCTATTCTGAGATAGAACACTCCACACGATTGATGAGCAAGCCGCTCGGCAATTATCGCGTTGTACAGGTTTCCCAGGTGTACAAAGCCCGTCGGCGACGGACCTATTCTTGTTACGCAGGCGTTTTCGGGGAGCGTTCTTTTCGGAAAGCGCTGTTCCATATCCTCGCGCGTGAGCTTGGTTTCCGGAAAAAGAAGCTGAGCAAGCGCATTGTAGTCCATATTAAAAATCCTTTCACTGTTAAATTGTATTACCCGTAGATAACATTTATTTTACTCTTTTTTGGCATTTTTGTCAAGCGGATTTTACAAAAAGTCTTTGGAAAATGGGTCTGGGGAAAAACCTTTCTACAGAAAGGTTTTTCCCCAGAGGAATTACAATATAAACGCTATTCCTCGCCGTAAAGCAGCGTAAAGCTCTCGTAATGGTCGTCGGTGTAGTAGATAAGTCCGTCGTTTGAAAACACAATGCGCTTTGCTCCGCGTGAGCCTGCCCCGAGCGTATCGATGTCGCACTCGGTATATTGCCGCCCGCTCTTTTTCGGCAGCAGCCCCTCATAGTTTCCAAAGCGGTCGCCGCCTATGCACATTCCCTCGGCATACGGCTCGAGCGGCCCGCTTTTCCAGCCAAGCGCCTCGGCTTCCTTTTTTGTCATAAAGTTTCTGGGGAGCTTTCCGTAGGTGTAGATATAAAGGGCTACGTCGTCCTTTGCCGTATAGCTTCCGTCTTCGTCTATAGAAGCTTCCTCCGGCAAGCTTTCATTTTCATCGGCAGATGATTCGCTGTCCGAATATCCGTTTGCTTCGGCGCGGCTGCTTTCAAGGCTTGAAAATCCCTCTTCAAGCGCCGAATTGACCTCGGAAAGAAACTCGTTGATCATGCTGTTTCTCTCTTCGTCGGAGAGACCTGTGCATCCGCACGAAAAAAGGGCGATGATCAGCGATAAAATAACACACAGAAATTTAATTGACCTTTTCATTTTACCTCTTTGTCGTTACTTGTTTATTTCGATCAACTGTCTCTCAAACTCCGGTATCGGCATGGGCTTTGAATAATAAAAGCCCTGAGCGATATCACAGCCGCAGGTCTCAAGAAACCGCGCCTGTTCGAGAGTTTCCACGCCCTCGGCAATTATGCCGATGCCTATATCCTGCGACATTGAAATAGTGTGGGAAATTATCTTTCTGCCTCTGTCGCTTGCCATAAACTCGTTTAAAAAAGCGCGGTCTATCTTAAGCACGTCAAACTGTGTTGTTTTAAGCATATTAAGCGACGAATACCCCGAGCCGAAATCGTCCATAAGCATTTTAAAGCCGGCGTTCTTCATCTGTGAAACTATCTCGTCCACACCGAACGAATCCACGCTTTCGGTTATCTCAAGCTCTAAAAGATTTACGGGTATATCGTACTTTTTTACCAGCTCCATGATATATTCCACGACATTAAAGCTCTGAACATACCTGCGCGAGATATTTACGGAGATCGGCACAGGCTCTATCCCCTTGTCCAGCCATTCGCGGATAAGCTTACACGCTCTCTCCCAGATAAATCTGTCAAGCTTGAGGATAAATCCGTTCGATTCAAATACGGGAATAAAGTCCGACGGAGGTATCATCCCCTTTTTGGTGTGGTTCCAGCGCGCCAGAGCCTCCGCGCCGACTATCCGGTTTGCCGATATGCTGAACTTTGGCTGTAAATACATCAGAAACTCGTTTTTTACGAGCGCCTTGTGCATATCGTCCTCGATACTGTGCTTTCTGCTTAGCTCGTTTTTAAGCCTTCCGTCATACCAGCCGATGTTGTTGAGAGCGTTTCCGTGAGCTTTCTTTCGCGCCAAAGCGGAATAATCTATCATTCTCCGCGGATGAACAGTCTTGTCCTCAACAACCGCCACTCCGAAAACGAGATGATAATCAATTTCCTTATAGCCCATTATCATGCTTTCAATACGGCGGATAAAGGCAACAATATCATTCTCTGTTTCAAAGGTCATAACAACCATGAAACAATCCGCGGCAAGATGAATAAACAGCTTTTCTTCACCGCAGATGACACTGAGCGAATTGCGGATAAATACCAGTATCTCGTCTCCGACATCCGCGCCCTGAATTTCGTTTATCAGCTTGAAGCGCTCTATATCAAACTGGATAAACGCTATGTTTTCATCGGGATGCTTTTCAAACATATCCGTACACTGCATGCTTATGAGATTGGGAGCATGGTCGGTCGTAAGCTCAGAGAGAAGCCTGCTGTTAAACTCCTCCTTGGAGCTGAACGGACGGAAAAAGATCGATACGGCGACTATACGGCCGTTTTCGTCATGAAGAAAGACCGCATGAACATGACAAGAAGTATAATCCTCGTTTTCAGACAGCTTTATTCTCGCGTCGACCGAAACGCTTCCGCGTTCTGTTTTTGAGATTATTCCCTCCTCGATACTCGCCGCAAATACCTTAAATGCATCTTTTGTGTCGTTTGAAACCAGCTCGTTTTCGATCATGTAATCAAGAGGGTCGACCGTTTCATTGGAAAAAATACGTTTTTTCCCAAAGGAAATAGCTGCCCCCTCGTCGCACATCCACAGGATATGCGCCGTTTCGTCGCTGTTGAGAAGCTTTAAAAGCGTGTCATGGTATTTTTCGGGGATCTCCGGAACTTTCATATTAGTCTGCCCCCTTTTGTCGTTAATGGATGATTGTTGGTTGCCGGAAATAAATCATTGGTTAAAACATAATAATAGAGCGCTGTCAGCCATCTGCTTTTAGCGTATTATAACATAATTATTATAAAACGTCAATAGCTTTTGAAGCAAATGACGAAAATGTTTGTAAGTTATGTTACAAAAGAAGGCGTACTGTAAAAACAGTACGCTTCTTCTTTGTTCTCAGAGCAGATCCGAGTTGTTTATTGCCGATACAAGCGCGTATACAGACGCGTTTATGATGTCCGTGTCAAGCCCCGCGCCCCAATAAACCTTTCCGTCCGAAAGCGTTATTCCTATCATACACAGCGCCTTGGACTTAGAGCCCTGCTCTATTGCGTTTTCAGTATAGGTATTTATGGTGTAGCTTATCCCGAGTCCCTCTTTCAGCGCGTTTGAGACCGCGTCAAGCCTGCCGTTGCCTCTACCGGTAAATACGCTCTTCTTCCCTTCTACCACCGCCGTTACTTCCGAAGTTATGCATTCGCCCTGCTGATAATGCGCCTCGGGAACGGCAAGCTTGATTTTCTTATTGACGTAGGTATTCTCAAAAATCGAGTATATCTCATCCGGAAGAAGTTCCTTGTGCTCGCGGTCGGATACGCCCTTTACGGTATAACCAAAATGCTCGCTCATCTTTTTCGGCATAACAATGCCGAAATTCTGTTCCATGAGATATCCTATTCCTCCCTTTCCCGACTGGGAGTTTATGCGGATAACATCGCCTTCATACTCACGCCCTACATCGTGGGGGTCTATCGGGATATACGGCACGTTCCAGCGCTCGAGCTGTTTTTCCTCACGATAGTGCATGCCCTTTGCAATGGCGTCCTGATGACTTCCCGAAAACGCCGCGTACACCAGCTTTCCGCTGTACGGAGAGCGCTCGTTGACGGTCATTCTCGTAAGACGCTCGTATACATCCACCAGCTCGGGCAAATTTGTAAAATCGAGGTTAGGCTCTACCCCGTGGGTGTACATATTAAGCGCCAAAGTGACTATATCAACATTTCCCGTTCTCTCGCCGTTTCCGAACAGCGTACCCTCTACCCTGTCCGCCCCCGCAAGCAAGCCCAGCTCCGTATCCGCAATGCCGCAGCCGCGGTCGTTGTGCGGATGGAGTGAAACGATGATATTTTCACGGTCGTGCAGTTCCTTGCACATATACTCCACCTGCTGTGCGTAAACGTGCGACATACTCTCCGCAACCGTTACGGGCAGGTTTATGATGACCTTATTGTCGGGCGTGGGCTTCCATATGTCGATAACCGCGTTGCATATCTCCGCGGCAAACTCGGGCTCGGTGCCCGTAAAGCTTTCGGGAGAATACTCAAAGCGGAAATTGCCCTCGGTTTTTGCCTTATACTCATTGAGCAGCTTTGCTCCGCTTGTCGCTATCTCGATTATTTCCTCCTTGCTCTTTCTGAACACCTGTTCGCGCTGAGCGACAGAGGTCGAATTGTACAAATGAACTATTGCGTTTTTACAGCCCTTGAGCGCCTCAAAGGTTTTCTGAATGATATGCTCACGGCTCTGCGTCAGGACCTGAACCGTAACGTCGTCGGGGATCAGATCCTTTTCGATCAGCGCGCGGCAGAACTCGTATTCCGTGTCCGAAGCCGCGGGAAAACCGATCTCGATCTCCTTAAAACCGACTTTTACGAGATACTTCCAGAACTCGAGCTTTTCGTCCAGGCTCATCGGAATGATCAGCGCCTGATTGCCGTCGCGCAGGTCCACACTGCACCACACCGGCGGCTTTTCTATACGCTCCCTCTTCGTCCAGTCAAAGCAGGGATACGGCGGCATAAAATAACGTTTTTGATACTTATTTGCGAATTTCATTTCTGTTACCTCCTATAACAAACGCTTGGCAGTTGACTATTCCGGAGCGTTTTCCTGCCTCGCCTTAAGTTTAAAATAAAAAACGCCCCATCTCAGATTAAGAGATGAAGCACATAACTCCACGGTACCACTCTTGTTGACATTATCTCACAACAATGCCCACTCTATCGCGTCAAACAACGCGGCTCTCTGTAACGGGAGAACCCGAAACGGATTACTTTGCGCGAAATTCTTACAGACGATTTCCGCGGCAGTTCATTCGCTCTGCTCAGGGAGGAGCTGTGTCCGTACCTCGCTGCCGTTTCACACCAACCAACGGCTCTCTGAAAACTCCGATAAGGACTTTTTTCCCTTCAGCGCATTTAAAACTATTCATTTGAGTGAATTATAACATACTTTTAAACATTTGTCAAGAGGGATTTTAAAATTTTTATCGAAAAACGCTTGACAATATATTGTATATGTGCTATACTGTGTATAACAAAATGCCTTATCAAGAGCGGCTTCGAGCAAGAGCTGGGGGACTGGTCCCTATGAAGCCCGGCAACCTGTCAGTTGTACGCTGTCAAGGTGCTACGTCCTGCGGGGTTTTGGCAAACCACCGAGAGATAAGGAGTGAACAGTATCTTTGCCGCTCACTCCTTGTGAGCGTTTTGTTTTATAGTTGTTAGAAATTAGTTGTCAGTAGTCAGTTACTGGCAACCACAACTAACAACTAATAACCAATAACTAAAAACTATTAGGAGGAAATGTTAAATGGCTTTCAAAAAACTGTTCACTTCGGAAAGCGTTACCGAAGGACATCCCGACAAGATCTGCGACAATATTTCCGACGCGGTGCTTGACGCTATCTTAGCTCAGGATCCCATGGGAAGAGTTGCGTGCGAAACAACCGCCACAACGGGAATAATCTCCGTTATGGGCGAAATTTCAACTACAGCGAATATCAACATCGCGGAGATCGCGAGACAGACCGTTCGTGAGATCGGCTATACAGACAGCGATTTCGGCTTTGACGCGAACACCTGTGCCGTTGTAACAAACATAGACAAGCAGTCGCCCGATATCGCAATGGGCGTAAACAACGCTCTCGAGGGCAGAGAGCAGAACGCCGGAGATACGGGCGCGGGCGACCAGGGAATGATGTTCGGGTTTGCTTGCTCTGAAACTCCCGAGCTTATGCCTATGCCGATAAGTCTTGCGCACAAGCTCGCAAAAAAGCTGACTGAGGTTCGCAAGAACGGTGAGCTGTCCTATCTTCTCCCCGACGGGAAAACGCAGGTTACGGTTGAATATGATGGGAACAAGCCCGTTCGCGTGGACGCAGTCGTCGTTTCGTCCCAGCACCTTGCGTCGGCTACTCTTGAGCAGATAAGAAAGGACGTTATCGAAAAGGTTATCAAGACCACCATTCCCGCGGAGCTTCTTGACGAAAACACAAAGTATTTCGTAAACCCTACCGGGCGCTTTGTTGTTGGCGGGCCTATGGGCGACAGCGGACTTACGGGACGCAAGATAATCGTTGATACATACGGCGGATATTCACGCCACGGCGGCGGAGCGTTTTCGGGAAAAGACCCGACAAAGGTTGACCGTTCGGCGGCGTATATGGCGCGTTACGCGGCAAAGAATATTGTTGCGGCCGGACTCGCGGAGAGAGCGGAAATTCAGCTTGCTTACGCTATCGGCGTAGCTAACCCCGTTTCCGTTTTGGTTGATACCTTTGGTACGGGAAAGATCTCGGACGAGAAGATTGCGGAGGCAATTGTAAAGGAATTTGATTTCAGACCCGCCGCGATAATCAAAACACTCGACCTCAGAAAGCCGCAGTACCGTCAGGTTGCCGCATACGGCCACATGGGACGCGAGGATTTAGGAGTTGCGTGGGAGAAAACAGACAAGGCAGAGGCTCTTAAAAAGTATCTGTAATATAAAAGCTTTTCATGGTTCGCTGCCGACCATTGATCGGCAGCAATCTGCGAGTATGGCGGAATTGGCAGACGCGACGGTTTTAGGTGCCGTTACTTCGGTGTGCAGGTTCAAGTCCTGTTACTCGCACCAACTAAACACTACAAAAAAGATATTATGCCCGCAAAAGGCTCTACAAAGCCGTTTGCGGGCATAAATCTTTCGAAAATCCGGAATGCGGCTCCATAGATATTTTCGA
>JAFLUG010000140.1 GCA_022508885.1 Oscillospiraceae bacterium
CGATATTAATCTCAATGGAACTGTAATGGTTACGAAGCGCTTTTTTGATCTGCTCAGAGCAAACAAAGGAAACATCTTAAACAATGCTTCGGTAGCCGGATTGGCAAATTATAATTCAGGCAGATCTTATACCTATTCCGCGTCTAAAGCGGGCATGATCAAGTTTACGCAATTGCTGGCAAGAAATTACGGCAAAGAAATAAGAGCAAACTGCATATGTCCGGGTGTGATCAGGACCCCGATTTTTTTGCATTTTGACGAAAGCCGCTACGTTGATTCGATCCCGATGGGACGCGTCGGAGAACCGGAGGATGTGGCATCGGTGGCGAATTTCCTTGTTTCGGATGACGCGGCTTATCTTAACGGATGCGTAATAACAATAGATGGCGGTCAATCAATATAAGCGCCGGGCTTATTTTTTAATAGCTTCATTCGGAGAGCGAATATTTTCCTGCGGAAGGAACCGAAGATACAATTTATGAGACAGTAGTTAGGAGGAGTTATATATGAACGGAACAATAAATGTTCTGGACTGTACACTTCGTGACGGCGGCCAGGGTCTGGAAGACCTGAATAAATATGGGTTTAAAACAGAAGAGTTCACTGAAAATGACAGGATCAGGATAGCCGAGCTTGCGAGAGACGCGGGTATAGATATAATCGAGATCGGAACCATATCAGAGATACATGGTGATGACCAAAAAAAGTTCGCGATATATCGTGATGTGCAAACGCTGTCCCGCTTTAAGCCCGGGCAGACATCATCTGACCGGATTTATACCGGGCTTTATTTGGGTCCAGATATACCTGTCGATAAAATACCTGAATATTCCCCGGAGCTTGTGGACGGCATCAGGGTGATACTCAGATATTCCGAGCTGAAAAAATCTGTTGATTTCTGCGCTGCCATAGCAAAGAAAAATTATAAGGTTTTTGTTCAGCCTATGTTGACAATGAGATATACGGACGACGAGATTAATTATCTGGTCGATTCCGCAAATGAAATGGGCGCATATGCGCTTTATTTTGTTGACAGCTTTGGGTATATGACGGAAAAGGATGTTGACAGATTCGCAAATCACTATTTGAAACGGCTGGACAAAGGCATTAAAATCGGTTTCCACGCCCACAATAACATGGAAAATGCCTTTTTGAATGTTAAGTATTTTATTGAGACCTTTCCGGAAAGAGAAAGGATAATTGATTCGTGCGCTGTCGGGATGGGAACGGGCACCGGAAACCTGCAGACGGAAGTGCTTGTGAATTATCTTAACAAGAACTCCAATACTGACTACGATTTTGAAAAGGTGTTGGAGATCTGCGAAATACTCGAAAAGTTCAGGCCTGCTGCTCAGGGTACATGGGGCTATACCCCGTTGAGATTTATCCCCGCGGCTCATAACACCTCATATAAATTTGCGGTCGCTATGAGAATGAAATATAATATGACATTTGTCCAGATCAACCGTGTGATGTCCGAGATGCCGGATGAGCTTAGATTTAGGTATACACCGGAGATCCTGGAAAAGATATTGTCTGACATGGGTTTTATCGGAAAATAAAACAATGAATCCGGAAGGAAAAATATGAAAGTCGCAGATTATATTGTTCAAAAGATGATCGATGCCGGAACAACAGATGCGTTTGGCATTCCGGGCGGGGTAATACTTAAATTGTTATATGCAATGAAAGAGCGCGTTCCCGAGTTCACACCGCATCTTAGCTGTCATGAGCAAGCGGCAGGATTTGCTGCCTGCGGATATGCTCATGCAAGCGGGAAGCTTGGCGTCGCTTATGCAACACGCGGCCCCGGGATAAGCAATATGTTTACCTGCATTGCGGAGGCATATCAGGAATCCCTGCCGGTACTTTTTGTAACGGCACACGGCGAGCGAAGTGTTTCACGGGTGAGGTTTTCGCATAACCAGGAGCTTGATTTCGTTTCCTGTGTGTCCGGTATAACCAAATATTCTGTGAGCGTTGATTGCGTCGAACAAGTTTGCGTTTGTGTAAATGAGGCAATTAATAAAGCTTTATCGGGACGTAAGGGTCCTGTGGTTCTTGATATTTCCTCTTCGCTGTGGGAAAAAGAAATAGTAGAAACCGATGACAAAAACATCAGTGATTATGAGTTGCTTGAAGGATCGGCAGAGCTTGCCGTAAGAGCTATATGTGATAGGCTGAAATATTCACGCAGACCGGTATTCCTTATTGGTGACGGATTAAGACACGTTGTTTCAAAAGATGATTTATATGCACTGGCTGAAAAAATGGGAATACCGTTTCTGTCAAGCCGCGGCTCACAGGATCTTATGAGCGGTTCTGAATATTATTATGGATATATCGGAAGCCATGGGACACGATACAGCAATTATATCCTGTCCAAGAGCGATCTTATTATTTCCGTGGGTAACCGACTTGCGGTTCCGGTAAACTCCCTGAGCTACAGACCTGTTTTTGAGCAGGCGTATCTTATTCGTGTAGATATTGATGAAAATGAGTTCTCGCGCGATATAGTCGGGTCACTCAATTTCAAATGTGATGGAAAGTATGTGATCGAAGGTCTTCTCAAAGCAGGGGCATTTAAGAATGATCCGGCATGGCTTGAAACGTGTATGACACTCAAACGGGAATTGACCGGGTACGACTGCCCGACGCCGGTAAACAGGCTGGAGTCATTTATAAGAACACAGGCTGCCGATACTGTATATGTATGCGATGTAGGAAATAATGAGCTTTGGTTTTCAAGGGCATTTGAGAAGGTCGGGAGGAGATCGGAAGTGCTTTGTCCAAAATCATTTGCCGCTCTTGGAAGCGCTTTGGGGAAAGCTATAGGAGCTTATTTCGCAACAGGGCGCAAAGTTGTATGTGTATGCGGCGATCAGGGATTTCAATTTAATTCACAGGAACTGCAGTTTATAAAAAGCAATTCCATTCCTATGACGATAGTAATCGTCAATAACGAA
>JAFLUG010000141.1 GCA_022508885.1 Oscillospiraceae bacterium
CGCGCGCAGAGTGATCTTCACCGACGGCAGGGAAGTGCCGATAGGGGATATTTACAATATTCGAGCGGATTTTTGAGGAATTTATGCCGCTTATTCCCTCAACAAATTACTGCTTGGCAAACGGCTTGTCCGTGAGCATTTTCAGCAGCGGGATAAGCATACCGCCCAGCGAATTCCCCAGAATAACCACAGGCAGATAAACTCCCGCGCCCGTGATCTTCCCGGTAAGGAATATGTAGAACATATCCGCGATACAGTGGTTAAAGCCGCAGAGAATAAACACCATTACGGGAAACAGTATGCCGAGCGTTTTTTCAACGTGACCGCCCTCCTCGCGGGAGATGCGGGCGTTGTCGACCGCCACAAACATCAGTATTCCGCAGAAAACCGCCAGAATAAACGCCGAAAGCGGCGAATCCGCGAGCTTGGTGTCCACGCTCGAAAGAGCCTTTTCGGTGATAGCGGGGGCGATCCTCGTGAACTTAAGCAAAGCCGCGTCGATAAACGTTCCGAGGGCGTTGCCGACAAGCGTCCACAGACATTCCAGCAGATAAACGGGCTTTCTCAGCGGAATATACCCGACCCTGCCCGTATACAGCCCGAACCCGAACTGCACGATAGCGAACAGCCCCAGCGCAAACAGCAGCGAGCCTATGTATTTGTTGTCGCAGGACAGGCTGACGCAGCCGCCTATCCCGATCATCATTCCCGCCAGAACGCCGTTTGCAACCTGCGAGAGAATCGTCTTCATTTTTTTCATAGAATATTCCTTTCTTAAATCAGTATCAGCAATCCCAAAAACGCCGCGGCTCCTGCGATATTGCCTTTCGCGGGCAGCTTGGTGGGAGCTAGGAGAACCATTGCGATAAGAGAATTAAACACGCACGCCCATGCCGGAAGCGCGGTTTTTCCCGTCACGATCATCACGAACAGTGTAACCATAAACGCCGCCAGTCCCAGATACCCCGCGAACATCGTCGCGATGGTTTTCATTTGGAATCCCAGAACCGCTTCCCGCACGGTATCCGTCCTCCCGAACCTTATGTAGAACCATTCGACGACGCCGCAGAAAACGTGATGCGTAACTATCGGTATCAGGAAGATCACCGCCGAAATAAACATTATAAGGGCGGCGGTTTTTGAGAATTCCCACATCCAGCCGCACAGCGCGAAATATCCGAATCCGAACAGCGTTATCGCAAACGTCCCCAGCAGCATTGACGCCAACGGGAATTGGGGCGGCATATCCTTAAACATTTCCGACATTTTTTCGGGGTCTTTTATTTGTTTTAGATCAAGCCGCCCCGTTTTGGAGTAGGAAAGCAAGCAATCCGATACTCCGCATAAAATATGCCCGATCAATGCCAAGAGCATTGCTGTTTTTATCATAACTCTCGTTTCCTTCCACTTATTTTGTGCTGCTCAACGGATATTGCTTTATTATGATTTTTTTATTAATGCTGTGAACTAATTCATCATATCCGAACGGCTTTCCGTGCCCCGGATATATCATAGTCGGCTTCAGATCAATTATGGTTTCCCACGAGGAATGAAAATCATCTGTATTTTCCGCCCAAATAGTAACCTTATTTAAAGCGGGAAGTCCGTTCATCGCAGCATCGCCGCAAAACAAAACTCCGCTGTTTAAATATAGCGATATGGAATCCGAAGTGTGCCCCGGTGTTTCAATAATTTTTCCGCCCAATTGTCTTTCTAAATCCACACGGTTGTCATCGGATAAAAGGAAAAATCGATCCTCAAAGCAAGGATCTAATGGCGGAAATTTATGCGCCCCTTTTCCGCAAATTTTCATGATGTTGCAAAATATCAGCGCAAGAATACTTGTGCAGCCTCCGTCAAAAGAATTTTGCCCTTTATACAATCTTTCCAAAGATTTGCCGTCGGCGATCACTTGCAGATTTGGACAATCGTTTAGAATATCATTCAAAAATCCTGCGTGATCGTCATGCGCATGAGTAAGAAAAATATAGCGGATGTCTTTTAAATCAATATGATTGAGGGCTAATTTCTTTTTAAACCGAAAATATCCGTTTTCATATCCCGTATCAATCAAAACATATCCTTGAGAAATAGGATAGATCCAATTATTCACGATCCTGTTTCCTAAATTAAGTATCTTAAAAGGCTGTTTTTCCTCTATGTTTTCTTTCATAATTCCCTCCGCCGAAAAAACGCAATAAGATCTTAGTATATTCCGCAGGGTGTTCATGCAGAAATTGACCATGACCCATTTCTTTGAATACTTTTTGTTTCATCTGTGGAAGATAATTTTTTAATATTGCTGCGCTTTTTCGGGGATAGGCTTCTCTTGACCCACGCAGGAACAATACAGGATTCTTATAATTACGCAGCCCCTCGGGAATATCGTATTTATAAACATATTCGCAGGCGTTTTTGATAGTTTCGGAGGAAACATTCCGATACAGCATTTCAATAACGCTTTTGTTGCCTTTTCCCATTACGCTGTCTATTAAAAACTGCGGGAGCTTTTTGCCTTGCTGAATTCTTTTTATTGCGCTGCAAAATGCGAACTCAAAGGGCTTGGATTTAATCCCCATCTTGACCGTAAACGCGGCGTCCAAAACGGTTCTTTCTACGGAGATATTTCCTCTGCCGATAAGCTCGACCGCCATTGTTCCACCCATAGAAAACCCGCACAATCCATGAATATGACCGCCTAGATTATCAAGTATGTATTTTTCGATATCATCACAGCAATCCTTAAGACTGATTAGATCGCCCATAATGTTGTCGCTGTGCCCGTCGACCTCCGCGAGAACGACGTAGTAATCCTCAAAGTATTTCAGTATAGGCTCAAAGCATAACAAAGCCGTCGAAGCCATGCCGTGAATAAACACGATCGCTTTATTACGTTTATCACCGTAGGTAAGATAATTCATTCTTTTCACCGCCCATGCCGCAGAATATACAATATAATTATA
>JAFLUG010000142.1 GCA_022508885.1 Oscillospiraceae bacterium
TTGCAGCACTCACAGAGAGCGGTCGTTGCTGAGAGTACCGCAGAAAGCGAAGCATCAAATGGACTGCCGAGGGCGCGAGGAAAACCGCGGTAAAGCGGCGAGTATTCCGCGACGTGCGCGAGCGTTAATCGCAGGGGTATGTCAGTACCCGCAGAGAGCGCGGATATTCCGCGAATTAAGGTGGTATCGCGGCGATCTATTCACCGTCCTTATGACAGGTAAATACTGTCACAGGGGCGGTTTTTTAGTTTTTTTCAGAGAAGAGATTAGAAATTAGTTGAAAGGAGCACCAAATGTTGGTACCAAGTCTTGAAGAAGCGAAAGAATACGCCGAGTACAGCAGGATCCCCATAAAGCGTGAGATCCTCTCGGATATCAGGACGCCCATAGAGGTCCTGAAGATACTCAAGTCCGTAAGCAAGCACGTTTATATACTTGAAAGTGTGGAAAATCAGGAAAAATGGGGACGCTATACTTTTCTGGGATATGATCCCACGCTCGAGATCTCCTGTATAAACGGAAGCATGACCGTAAAAAACGTGCTTTCGGGAGACAGCAAAACATTTGAGGTCAAAAGTCCCGCCGAGTATATCCGAAAGCTGATGGGAGAGTTCCTCTCGCCCGCTATCCCGGGATTTCCGAGTTTTACCGGCGGACTTGTCGGATATTTCGGATATGACTACATCAAATACAGCGAACCACGCCTGAAGCTTGACGCGCTCGACGAGGAGCATTTCAAGGACGTTGACCTCATGCTGTTCAATAATGTGATAGCATTTGACAACATCCGCCAGAAAATAATACTTATCACAAACATATCGGGCAATAACATCGACAGCGATTACAAGAGAGCCGAGCAGGAGCTTGACAAAATGGCGCGGCTCATCATTGACGGAAAGCCCGAACAGGACAGAAAGGCCTGCCTGAAAAGTGAGTTTAAGCCCCTGTTCAACAAGGAGCAGTACTGCGAAATGGTAACGCGCGCGAAAAAATATATCTGTGAGGGCGATATCTTCCAGGTCGTACTGTCAAACAGGCTTGAGGCTGAATTTGAGGGCAGCCTGCTCAACACCTACCGAATGCTGAGGACAACAAATCCCTCGCCGTATATGTTCTATTTTTCAAGCGACGATATGGAGGTCGCGGGGTCGAGTCCCGAAACGCTCGTAAAGCTTGAAAACGGCGTGCTTCACACCTTCCCTCTCGCGGGAACGCGCCCGCGCGGAAAGACCGAGGAAGAAGACAAAGAGCTTGAGCGCGGACTTCTCGCCGACGAAAAGGAGCTTTCCGAGCACAATATGCTGGTAGACTTAGGCAGGAACGACCTCGGAAAGATATCGGAGTTCGGCTCGGTAGAGGTCGAAAAATATATGTCGATAGAGCGTTATTCGCACGTTATGCACATCGGCTCGACAGTCCGCGGACAGATACGAAAGGAATTCTGCGCGCTCGATGCGGTCGACGCGGTACTTCCCGCGGGCACGCTTTCGGGAGCGCCGAAGATACGCGCCTGCGAAATAATAAACGAGCTTGAAAACAACAAGCGCGGGATATACGGCGGAGCGGTAGGCTACATTGATTTCCACGGAAATCTTGATACCTGCATCGCCATTCGCCTGTGCTTCAAGAAAAACGGAAAAGTCTTTGTGAGAAGCGGCGCCGGGATCGTCGCGGACAGCGTACCGGAAAACGAGTTTACCGAGTGCATAAATAAGGCCAAGGCGGTTGTAAACGCCCTTGAAGCCTCACGGGAGGTGTAAGCATGATATTGCTTGTTGATAATTACGACAGCTTTTCCTATAATCTATATCAGCTTATCGGAGCTATAAATCCCGATATCAAAGTCATACGCAACGACGAGCTTAGCTGCGAGGAAGCCCTCGCGCTCGATCCCTCTCACATCATCATAAGCCCCGGACCGGGCAGACCGCGCGAAGCGGGAATATGCGAGGAGCTTGTTTTAAACGCTGCGGGAAAAGTTCCCGTTTTAGGCGTATGTCTCGGACATCAGGCCATATGCGAGGCGTTCGGCGCGAAAATAACCTACGCCAAAAAGCTTATGCACGGGAAAAAATCGGTAATAGAATACGACCGTACCTCGCCCATGTTTTCGGGAATAGACACTTTCTTAGAGGTCGCGCGGTATCATTCACTCGCGGCGGACGAATCAACAATGCCGGATGAACTTAAAATAACCGCGAGAACAAATGACGGAGAAATTATGGCCGTCGAGCATAAAAAATACCCTGTTTTCGGACTGCAATTTCACCCCGAAAGCATACTTACGCAAAACGGCAGAACAATCGCCGAAAACTTTCTTAAAATAAGCTGATTTTTTCGGTATTTTCAAACAGAATAAATCATGAAATATTTTCGTAAAAAATCGCGCCGAAAACCGGCTTGAATTTCTTATAATTTTTCGGATAATTTTTATTGCTGTAATTGCGGCAATACAGCCAAATATTCAGGATAAAAAATACAGTTTTAAAGAGTGTTTTTCAGGCAATAAACCGCTTGATTTTTTCGGGAATTTTCACGGAATTATTTGCGGTGTTTTTAAAACAATAAAATAATTATTTTCGCTTTGATTTTTTTATTGAAAATCAGCACAATTAAACGGAGGAAAATTCAATGATAAAAGAAGCAATTGTTAAGATCGTTGACAAGCAAGATCTGACCTACGACGAAGCTTATCGGGTGATAACAGAAATCATGTCGGGAGAGACTACCCCCACACAAAACGCGGCATTTCTCTCGGCTCTCTCGACAAAAAGCACCAAAGCCGAGACTATCGACGAAATAACAGGCTGTGCCGCCGCTATGCGCG
>JAFLUG010000143.1 GCA_022508885.1 Oscillospiraceae bacterium
TTAGTGGTTTACCTTTAAGAAAACCGCTCACAGTTTAATGCTGTGGGCGGTTTTTGGATTTTATGGCAGCCTCGTCCTCTACTTGACAGTGACATTGCACTTATGCTATAATGTTTTATAATATGACAATATCAAACGGGGGTGAGCACAAATGATCAACATAGCGATATGCGATGACGAGCCGAGTATGGTCAGTGAGCTTGAAACGCGCACAAAAAGATTTTTCACGGAAACTGATATTGCGAAATTTTACGACGGCTCATCACTGCTCCAAAGCTGTACCGCCGAGGATTACGACATTATTTTCCTTGATATAAGAATGAACGCTCCTGACGGAATGGAAACTGCCCGTCGATTGAGAGATCAAGGCTTCGGAGGTTGTCTGATATTTGTTACTGTGTTGGAGGATTATGTTTTTGACGCTTTTGAGGTCGCGGCTTATGATTATCTTGTTAAACCCGTTGATGATGAAAAGTTCATAAGGACTATGACCCGTCTGCAAAAGCGTTTGACAAATTCGTGCCTGGCGATACAAAAAGACGGCGAAAGCCGATTGCTTGAACTTAGCAAGATCGTTTATTGCGAGGTTTTGAACAGAAAAATATATATCCACACTATCGGCGGTGAAACTATTGATTATTACGATACGATTGACAATTTGGAAAAGAAACTTGAACAGTTGGGCAGCAGCTTTTTCAGATGTCACCGCAGTTTTCTGATAAATCTTGAACACTTAAAGGGATTTGGGAAAGATTTGGCTCATATGCGCGGCGGTTCGGATATCCCTGTGTCAAGGCTTAGGCGAAAAGAGCTTGAGGCGGAGATGATCAAACACTTAAAGGACAGATAGATATGGAAACATTCGCGGAAATGTATTTTGGCCTTTCCGGCGCGGCTGAGGTGCTTATCGGGTATCATTACTTTAACAAACTTTCGGGGAGAAAATCTCCGATAAAACTTGCCGCGTCTGCGTTGATCATCGTTACTGTTATGCAGCTTTGCTTTGGTACGGTGAACTCGGTCATAGGTGTACTTTCGCCTTTGATGATTGGACAAGATCCCGATTTTACAGCAGCAATTATGATAGTACTTAACCTCTTTTCTATTTTTTCGAGCTGTATGTGCTGTGAAATAATGATAAAAAGGCTTTCGGTAAATGGTTCGGACGGCAAAAATATTCCTGCTGTGAAGTTTGTTTTTATTCCGGTAGCCGTAATATTAGGCATTGAAATATATCTAAATCAATCATTTTACGGCAATACAGTTGAAGAAAATCAACTTGAAAAAATTTTAGAAAATTTCCCCGTAACACTTGTTTTTCAGATATTGGGAATATCTGCTGTATATTGTGTTTTGCGTATGTGCGGAGAGATGATCAGAAGCAAACGGGAATTGGAATACACAAAACACTGGGCGGAAAACGCGAGAGAATGTTGTAAGAAAACCAAGGCGTTCCGTCACGATTTGAAAAATCATATGACAGTGATTACGGGACTTTTGAGCCGAGGGGACACACAGGGAGCAAAAGAATATCTTGCAGAAATGGAGGCTATATCGGAGGAATTTTCATCGCGTTTTCAGACGGGCAGAGCCGCCACGGATATTGTTATAAACGGTAAACTGCTATATGCCGAGGAAAAAGGAATAAAGGTTGACTGTGAACTGAAAATACCGCACTGTGATATAAACGACAGTGCTCTGTGCATTATTCTTGCAAATGCTGTTGATAACGCGATCCACGCGTGTGATAATGTTGATAGCAATACAAAATTTATAGAGGTAAACGGATTTTTGCGCGAAAACATTCTTCTTATCGAGGTCAAAAATAGCTTTGACGGTAAGAAATTCAAAAAAGGTACAGGGGTCAGAAACATTGAAGCAACAGCGAAAAAATACAACGGAAGCGTTAGTATAAGCTGCACGGAAGATGTTTTTACTCTCGGTGTGCTGATGAACATTTCACAACATTAAACGCACATTTCACATCATTTTTATTGTATTTTTCAAATTAAATGCTATAATAATATTTAAGGACGTATCGTAAAGTATTGCGGTATTAACTTGAATAACTTTGAAAGGCGTGGCGAAAAATGCAAATAAATAACATTCAGAATGGACAGAGCAATGCCGTTTATGGTGTGAGATCGGCGGTAGAGGTTTCCGAAAAGGAACAGGAAAAAGTAAAGGAAGCCAGCGAAGAATTACACGGTAGGGACGAATACATACCGAGCGAAAAGGACGAGCCTATCGGTATTTACGCAGTTTCTCAGGATGATGAGGAAAAACCGAAAATCAATTTCGAGTCTCCCGAAAAGTCAGATAAAGAAGCCGATGATATGCCCGAAAAATCCGCCGGTTACACTAGCTGCACTACCAACACCGATAATGTTGACAGAGAGATAAAACAGCTTAAAGAACAGGTGCAGCAGCTCAGTCAGCGTATCAATTCTGCCGAGGGTAAGGATCGGGAGCACTTGGAAAAGCAGCTCAAACGCGTACAGAGCGAGCTTTCCCAAAAAGACAATGATAATTACAGGCGTCAACACGCGGTAATATCATAATATTTGATAACAGAAAGCGGACACATACGAAGAGCCGATGAACAATGGGAGAAATCTCAATGTTCATCGGCTCTTTTTTGTTTCAGCCGCTGGTTGGCGCCGATGTTCTAACAAGGCTTCGTTAGATATCAGACACTAACGTCCATTACAACAGGCTGCGACTTTTCAAGCGGCTGTGCCTTTGCGCTGCTAAAATAGATCTTGGTAACAGCGTCCTGAACAAGCATATCGACCTCGCCCGACAACA
>JAFLUG010000144.1 GCA_022508885.1 Oscillospiraceae bacterium
ATAGTCACCGCCACGGGACCCGTTTTAACAAGCTCCCTGAGATTGGTCTCCAGCCCCGCCGAGAACATCAGTATAACAACGCCGATCTCCGCGAGCATCGCCAAAAAGTCCGACTGCTGCACAAATCCGAGAAGGCTCGGACCTATGATCAGTCCCGCCGCTATCTGCCCGACCACCTGCGGAGCCTTCAGCTTCTTTGCCGCCAGCCCCAGCAGCTTTGCCGAGATAAGAATTATCGCCAGATCCTTAAAGCACTCATACGCTTCCATAAATTACCGCTTTCTTTAATAATAGATTTTTAACCTTATATATTATAGAACTTTTTACGGCTGTTTGCAATAACCAAACTTCACAATTTTTTTGAGTATGCAAGGGTAATTTTAGGAATAATTATTGACACTATTGATCGAATGTGTTATACTTTAAATAAGTTATATAATTATTTTCACAAAGGAGCTTACACAATGCTTGAAAAAAATTACACCAACCCCGAGGACAGAGGCCGCTTCGGCTTTTCCGAAAGCGGAGAATTCCGCGCGCCTTACAAATCCGAACACGTTATCGTATCCGTTCTTATTGCGGGAATGATCGTCATGGCTGTATTGGCGTTTCTTCTTACGGTAACGGTAGTCAGAAACGGTATTGGAGTAGGCAGCAGTTCAGACAACAGAATTATGCTTTTTGTCGGATTGACCGGAGTGGTCTTGCTGGCGTTTATGGAGAGCCTCGTAATACTCGGCTTCGTTTTAATGATAAAGTTCGTGTTAAGCGGCTATGAGTGCAAATACGACGCGACCGACGAAAAATTCGTGGTATACGGCGGCGGGAACACACGCACGATCTATTATAAAGACGTCCAGACGGTGCATTTTCAGCCGAGGCATTTTTTCAGAAAGGTTCAGGGCTACAACGTTACCGTAAAGGTAAACGGCGCGCTTGAGGAGTTCGGCATCACCTCCGACAGCTATATTTCCGAGAAAACCACGCCGTTCTTCATTATCAAAGAACGCATGGAGATGATTCGCCAGGCGGAGTACGCCGAGCGTCAGAGGAATGAGGGGCTGGTTTCGGCTGTCAGGACCGATTCAATAACAACTAAGCCGAAAAAGACCGTCACCGACCGAGTGGATTCGCTTTTGAATCAGCCCGACGTTATGCCGTCGATCGGAATAGCTAAGATATCCCTCGAAAAGCCCGCTCCCGAGACCCCGACACAAACGCGCGTATCCCCGACAGCGGGAGGGTATGTTGCGGATATGCCATCGGTTGCCAAACCCGCGAAAACCTACGTCGGCACGGACAACAGAGAATACAGCCGCAACGACATCGTTTCGCGCGGAGAATTCTGTGTGACGCACACCCGCAAAACAACGCTGCTGCTTTCGATTTTTTCGGCGGTTTTTATGGCGGTGGCTCTGATGCTTCTCGTATTTTATGTGATCGCTTCTGTCGGGTTTTACTTTAATTTCATCGGCGTGCTTATCTTCGGCGGCTGGAGGTATGTTCTCGGCGCGATTCTTTTAGGGACTGCGGGCGTGGTTTTATGGAGATATTTAGTAAAAGGAAGGGAATGCAGCTACAAGGCAAACGGCTATGAGCTGATAATCTATCAGAAAGGAAAACCCGACGAGCACTTCATTTATTCCGATGTTATGGGCGTGAATTACAAGACCCGAAAGCTGCTGTGGTTTGACCACGGATATGACGTGGGGATCCTCACGCGTTACGGGATAACCGAGTTCCGCTATGTTTTCCCGAGAACCGGAAAAACCGGAAAAACCATTAAAACCGAAAACACGCCGTTTGACATAATCCGAGTGATGAACGAGCGCACCAACGCTGCGCAGAGCACGGCAGGCGCCGCAGCAGAGCCTGCAGTCAAAAGCGAGAACATAAACTCTGCCGCAAGCGTTCTGGAAAGAGTGGAGGCGCTTTACGCCGGTGAAGAGGCCATGCTCTCGGTTTCGCCGCGAAAGGCTGCCGACGCCGAGACCGAGGCTTTTGAGGCGCGCATTTCCCCTACCGTAAACGGCTATAAGGCGGACTCTCCCGAACCCGAGCCCGAGATCGACGAAAACGAGATCATCGCTAGGGGGACGTTCTTTGCCGCGCACAGTCTTGAAAAAAACGTGATCTTTATTGTCGCCGCCATCGTTGCGTTCATCATCATCGTAGGATTGGCGATAGGCCCCGCGACAAGCCTTATCGGAAGCTTCATTAATTTCAATTTCAACAGTATGATCCTCAGCGGCTCGGTCGTTGCTTTGCTGGTCGTTGTCTCGCCTTTTGTGATCCACACGATAATCAACTATATGCTCAAAGGCAAGGAGCACAAATACCACGCTAACGGCAAGGAGTTTATAGTTTCCCAAGACAAAAAAGCGGACATCTGCATTGCTTACAAGGAAGTAAACGGGGTATATTACAAGCCGATAAAGTTTATCCGAAAGCTCCGCGGGTATAAGGTGGATATCACTATGCTATACGGTGAAATAACGTTTTATTATATGTTCCCCGGAATGGGCAGACCGCAAAAGCTCGAGGATCTTCCGTTTGAGATAATCAAACAACATATCAAGAAATAACAAAAACCGCTCCCGATCGGGAGCGGTTCTGTTTTATCAAATTACGCTTTTGTGCATTCGGAATATCTTGCGAACTCCGTTGTAAATTCGCCCATGCCCTGGGTTATCTGGCGGAGCACCAGCGCGAAGTCCTGCATCTCCGCCTCGGGAGCTTCAACGTTAAGCTCGGTCATGCCGCCGCCTACGCTGTTCA
>JAFLUG010000145.1 GCA_022508885.1 Oscillospiraceae bacterium
TATCGGCAAGCGTGTCAATGCCCTTCTGGAGAGCCTTTCTTGCTTCCTCGCCGTATATAATATCCTTAGCCATAAATGAAAACCTCCGTATTTTACAATATTAAATTAACACACAACAAATCACTTTTTGGTAGATCTTGATGTCTTAGCCGCGGTTTTTTTAGCAGCAGCCTTAGCAGCGGGCTTTTTCGCGGCGGCTTTGACAGCAGGCCTTTTAACGGCAGCCTTAGCAGCCGGTTTTTTTGCGGCAGCCTTCGCGGCAGGCTTCTTTGCGGTTTTTGAAGACTCCTCTACGACCGCAAGAATATCTTCCTGCTTTACGATGGAATATTCCTCGCCGTCAACCTTAACATCTGTACCCGAATACTTGCTTATCAAAACCTTTTCTCCGACGTGAACAAACATCTTCACTTCTTTTCCGTCAACAACTCCGCCGGGTCCGACCGCGACAACTTCCGCCATAGACGGCTTTTCCTGCGCGGAGGCCGTAAGGATAAAACCGCTTTTTGTGGTTTCCTCCGCCGCGACCGCTTTGATTACAACTCTGTCTGCCAAAGGTCTGATTGTCATATTTATTTCCTCCTAAAATTGAAATCGGAATAACAATTAGCACTCTCTTTGCTTGAGTGCTAATTATATTTTACCCCGTTTTTTAAAAAAATCAAGAGGTATTGCGGTTTTTTTACAGACTTTTGTATATACGCACAATACTCAAGCGGATTAATTTGGATTTATTGTGCAATATTGCTGTAAATGTTTTCCGCTCACCTATTCAACGATTATACCATATTTCACGCCAAATGTCAAGAAAATATTTGCATTTTGCCGGCTGATGTTGTATTTTACTGACGGTATTGTTATTAAACATAATTTCCAAATTGTAATTTTCGGACAATATCGGTGTACAAATTCCGAAAAATATGTTATAATAAAAGCACGAATGCTTTTATTATGATTGCAGATGCCCTCGCACATTCGCAAATCTCCGAATTGCGAATGTGCGTATCGGGCGATTATACCACAACCTTGCGGTTAAAAATTACCGAAAATTTTATTTCACGGCGGTGATATTCTGAAAAGCTTTTTTCATGCCGAAACCGAAAAGTATACAAAGCGCTTAAGGCATCTTATGCTTATTGTAACAGTGCCGATCTTGGCGGTCTGCACCTTTTGTACGGTCAATATAGTGATAAATCTCGGCAAGGAGATCTCCGCGATGTATCTGATAATCGCGGGGGCGAGCGTTGCGGCGGGGATGCTTACCGCGTTTATAGCGGCGTACTTTACCGACCGGCTGATACGCCGGCACAGCAAATATACGTTTTTTGATTTTCTGCCCAAGGGTATGGTTTTCAGCGAGTACGCAGGAGAATTCACGCGCTACGGAGAGCGGATCATACTGCGGAAGCTGTATTATATCCCTTTTGAAACTCTGACGGGCGTTTCGAGGAACCCCAAGGTCGCTCCGCACAATATTGAATTCAAGGGAGAGATACGCGGATATTTTTTTGAGACCGACAGACTGGGATATCATATTTTCGAGGACGGAGAGCTTGTTTTTGACAGTTTTGAATTGAATTTCGGACTTTATGAAACGCTTTCGGCAATCACCGTAAAAGACCGCTTCGGAAACACAAAGCTGCTTGAAAAAACCGTGAACTATTATTGGGAGAGATTTAAAAACGCTCCCAAGAAAAAACCTTTTAACATAGCGGACTATGTAACTACCGTGAAAAAGCGCAGACCCAAGACTTCAAATCCCCTGCTCGAAGCTCCGAGTTATAACCGCGATTGGAAATAGCGGGACTTTTCCGCAGGCTAAGGAATTTACAGGAGGGAATATGCCGAAAGATCTGAGGAAAAAGGCGTTTAATATTGTTCAACAAAGAAATCTGTGCAGTTATATGAATGATACAAAGTGGAATGAGCTTCGCCGGGCGATGCTCAACGATATGCCTTTTCCGCCGCCTTACATAATTAAAACATTGTTTGATACGGAATGCAATGAAGAGAATTTTCAGAAAGACACATATTTCATCGGCGATTGGTATGAGGGATTTACATACAAAGAATATTTCAACGGCGGCTTCGCTATTGAATGGATAAAGATCCGCCCTCGTATGCTCAGACACAGAGGAAGGTTGGTTGCGCCTGAGCTTATTGACGAGAGTGCCGAATTTGAGGCTGTGCTGAGAAAATATAATATCCCGTATGAAAAGCAGAATGATGTTTACTGCATTTATGGATACAAATGATCTCTGAATTTTTATTTACAATTGCGGAATGCAAGTCTTGTTTAAAATTCCTGCAAAATTCGCTTATATTCGCGAAAACTTATTGACAACGGGACTTAAAAGTGATAAAATGGTTTTGATATTTAATAAAGGCGGATCTCGTTTTTCCGCGAAAAATTAGCTTTTGGAGGATTTTTATGGAAATCAGGATCGAAAAAACGCAGAATCCCAAGGCAAAGCCCGAGGACGAAAGCAAGCTTGGCTTCGGTCATATTTTTACCGACCATATGTTCGTTATGAATTATGATACGGGAATGGGCTGGCATGACGCGAGGATCGTTCCGTACGGCGAGATCTCTCTCATGCCTGCGGCAATGTGCCTGCACTATGGGCAGGAGATCTTTGAGGGACTTAAGGCTTACCG
>JAFLUG010000146.1 GCA_022508885.1 Oscillospiraceae bacterium
GAGCGACCGCCTCCTAAGCGGTAGGTCGGAGGTTCGAATCCCCTCAGCGACGCCATTGACAAAAGCCCCTCGCAAAGCGAGGGGCTTTTGTCAATCGCAAAGGCTTCCGTCTGCGTCGCTTCGCGACTTGACGTAAGCGCTTTGCTTGCGCGAATTTTTTCTTTGAAATCCTTAGGGATTTCAATTTTGCTCACTTCGTTCGCAAAACCGAAAAAATCGCGCGGGGTTGATTCTCCGCCTTTGGGCGGTAATTTACCGACAACTGCAAAAACGCGTCTTGAAGAACTTCGGGCGCGTTTTGTTTTATTATTCTTCCCTGAATATATTGACAGAACGGAGAAAATGTGGTACAATATAATGTGTATATGTGTGAATCTCTACTGAAGGGCAGCTCAATATGGACTTTATTCTTGCACTTTCTGACTTCTTTGTTAATTTGGGATTTGGCGCTCTTTTTATCGCGGCAGCGGTCGGCGGGGTGTTTGTAATTATCAAGGGAGCAAACTTAATGCGTGACATGAAGATAAGCGAAGTCCTTTCGTTTTTTATAATCATCTGCGGGCTTGCAATAACCGTCGGGTCGGTCGTGCTGTTTGTGGTAAGGCTTGAACCTACTATCTATTCTGCCAAGTACATCGGCTATGTTATTTCCGAACAATTTAACAGTTAGCTGACGCTGCGGGAGGGAATGATATGGAAATAATGTTGTTTGGCTTACTCACATATGGATCGTTCCTCATGGCTTTGATGACTGGATTAGGAATTGTGTTTGGCTTGGCGCTTTTTGTTTTGGGGATAATCGGAATAGTCAAAAAGTGTAAAAAAAAGGTTTTTCTTCCCCTTCCTGTTTCAATAGGTTTTACGATTGTCGGTTGGATCCTTTTCTGGATGTTTGTTTCTTCGTTTATTGAGTATCTTCCGGGGCTTTATGATACAGTCGAAGATTGGCGCTCATTATTTGATAACACATAGTTGTGAGAGGCGTTTTACATATAAATTCAGTTGCGGAGGTCATGGATATGGTTTGCAAGCGCTGCGGGAAAAAATTTGACGAAACAAAACACGATTACTGCGGCTATTGCAGGACCGTTCACACTCCCGACGGAAAGGCTGTCCGCGACTTAAAGGCGATGCTCGGCTATCTTTCCGACAAATTCGGAAAAGAGGTATTTCTGGACAAGCGCCGCGCCGACGCGCTTTTCGCAGATTTTTTCCCGAAAGAAGACGCCGCCCGCAAGCTGTGCTATGTCGCGCTTTACGACGGCTGTGCCCAGAAGCTGTACGCCGTAAGGGAAAAGCCGTTTGAAATGAGGTGCGCGGCGGCTACAAAGCTTGTAAAATCCCTGCGCGACGAGATAGGCATAAAAGGCAGGATAGCCGCCGAGGCAGTAGAAGCGGTAGGCTGCGCGGTGGGGTGCGAGATATCCTTTAAGAAAAGCGACGCTCTCCCCGCCTCCGAGACCGAAGGCAGGAAAAACGTCACCGACGCCGCCGAGCAGTATTCTCTCGGACGTCACTTCGACAGGCTGAAGGAATACGAAAAGGCGCTGTACTGGTTTGAGGCGGCGGCTCTCCAGGACTTCGGCGAAGCGGAGTGCTACATGGGCTTATACCGTTTCGAGGGCAGAGGCGGGATTATGAACATCGAGCAGGCGCGCGAGTGGTTTGTAAGAGCCGCGGAAAACGGCGTGCCGCTTGCGGAATATTACGTCGGCTATTTCTACTCGGAGGGCTTCGCCTGTGAGCCTGACGAAAACAAGGCTTTCGAGTGCTTTCTGAAATCCGCGAAAAGCGGCTGCGACGAGGCGATAGAAATGGTGGCGCTGTGCTATGAAAACGGCATTCATGTAAAGCAGGACAAGGAGACGGCGAAAAAGTGGCGAAAGCACCTGCTTACTCACGAGGCGTATTTTGAAGAACCCACCGCCGAAGTCCCCAAAGCAGAAACCGACGACGGCGAAGCGCTTTATCAGAGCGCGCGTCGGTGTCTGGCGGAAAAGGACTACGAGGGCGCGGCGATGTTTTACAAGCGCGCCGCGGAGCTTGGGCATGTACGCGCCCAATGCTCCTACGGAAAATGTCTGTACACGGGAAACGGCACGGCGAAAGACCCCGCCGAGGCGTTCCGCTATTTCAAGCTGGCGGCGGACGGAAACTCCGCTATAGCGCGGTATAATTTAGGCGTTATGTACCTAAAGGGAGTTTACGTCCCCAAGGACATCGACAAAGCGCGCGAGTATTTCACCCTTGCCGCCGAGGGCGGTCACGAAGAGGCGGCGAAGATACTCAAAAAGCTTAAATAACAATTAAATTCGGAATCAAAAAGTTGGAGGTCATTATGAAGATCAAGGCAGCAGTTATTTTAACAAAATGCAAGGAGACCCATGCTCTCTTCGGGATACGCGCCGAACAGCGCGAGGACGAGGCGTGGTACGCAACGTGGGCGTTTAAAGTAAGCGAGCACACGGCGGGACGCGAGAAATTCGGAGACACGGAGATATCGGGCAGCGTATATGTCACCACAGAATATCCCTCCTGCCCGTATTGCAGCGCGAAGGGATTTTTCCAGTGCAGCGAGTGCGGAAAGACCACCTGCTGGAACGGCGAGAACGAAACGGTCTGCGAGTGGTGCGGAAACG
>JAFLUG010000147.1 GCA_022508885.1 Oscillospiraceae bacterium
GGAGCAGGTCAATGGACAACGGTGCAAGTAGCTACCGCCGTTACCTTGACGGCGACGACAAAGGTCTTTCGGAGATAGTCAAAGAATATAAAGACGGACTTATACTTTATCTTAACCAGTTTGTAAACAACTTCTGTATTGCCGAGGAACTGACCGAGGACACGTTCTTCCGCCTGATAACGAAAAAGCCGAAATTTTCCGGCAAAAGCAGCTTTAAATCATGGCTGTACGCGATAGGGCGAAACGTGGCGGTCGATCACATAAGGCGTAATTCCAAGCTTGTAAGCACGCCGATTGAGGAAATGGACAGCTATATAAGCGACGGGAAAAGTCTCGAACAGTCTTACATAAAGGAAGAAAACAAGATCATTCTGCACAGCGCGCTTGAAAAGCTCGCGCCCGATTACAGGCAGGTGTTGTGGTTAGTATATTTTGAGGACTTTTCAAACCGCGAGGTAGCCGTTGTTATGAAAAAGAACGACCGTCAGGTAAAAAACCTGCTCTACCGCGCGAAAAAAACTCTGAAAGCCGAGCTTGAAAAGGAGGGTTTTATTTATGAAGACCTGTGATGAAATGGTAAACAGCCTGCTTAAACGCAGAGAACAATTTCTTATTGATAAAAAAAGTGAGCAAAAGCAGAAAAGAAGAACTGCGCTGGAAATAAGCTACGCGGGCGGTTTCTGCGCATTGGCGGCGGTTATTTTCGGTGTGGGCGTTTTTAACAGCGGAATTCTGCGTGAGAAAAAGACGATTGTTTCCGACAATTCTTCCGCGGCAAATAGTGAACAGGAGTACTCATCGTGGTACGGATACGATTTTGCTCACGACGCTCCGTTGGAAAACAAACCTCAGGCTCCCGATTTTTCTTCGGTGATATGGGGAGAGGGGAGTTCGGGCATAAGTCACGACAGCAGCATAACCGAAGATCTTATGCGCCAATATTGGAACGGAAAAGAGATTTACGGCTACTTATATTACGCTTTCGAGGAAAATGATGACGACTGCGTTTTCGCGGTGTTGGCGAGGCATCGCTGTTACGATGACAACTGCTCCTTCGCTAAAACGCAGGATCGGTTTTTAGACGAAGATTATGCGTGGACGGAAAAGATAGGATGCATGGGATCGCTTGCAAAAAATGGTGACGAACTGAAATACGGTGAGGCGCTTTATCTTACAGGAACGCCCGATGGGGTTAAATGGGCTAAAGAGTATTATGACAGAACAGTTTCGGAAATTGGAGAGGAGCTTCTTTCAAAATACATTGTTGACGGGGAGTTTTTGAAAGACGAGCTTGCCCGTGATATTGAAACGGAGTGTGCGGAGCGTGAAAAAGCTCGGGACGCTTTTGAAAAAGCATACAATGAGCATAGAGCAGACGCCTGTAAAACGCTCATGAAACAGCTTGAGGCAAGAGGAATATACTGTGAACTGAAAAGCGGGTTAAACGGGCTTATCATATACATTTCCAAGGCGGATTTCGCGGAGCTTACATTGGAAAATCCCGAAAACTGGGTTTTCGGTTTAGCGTCGAAAGATTCCGACTGTACAGATACAGACCTTGTTGTTATTTATTGTTATTGATGAGGCATACAGGACAGTTTCCTATATCAGCACCTATGATTGATCCCCGTCAAATCAAAGCTCGGCGTGTATTCTTCACGCGCCGAGCTTTTTTCCTGCGTGTAACCTTCGAGTCCCGCGTCAATAACAGCGTCAAGCGCCTTTTGGTACTCAAATGTTGTAAGCCGGCGGTTTAACTTCTTGTAGCGTTCATCGGTCTTTACAAGTCCAAACGGCGTGTATTGGCTCATGAGGCTGAACAAGATCTCTCCTTTAAAACGCTCCGCAACGTGCCTTATCACATTTATTGAATCCTTGTAACAGTCGGGCAGAACAAGATGTCGGACAATTGTACCTTTGCGAAGTATTTTACCCTCGCCTTCGGTTTCCTCAAAAACGGGCTTTCCCGTTTGTCTTATCATTTCACTTACGGCGTTCATTGCCGTTTCAAAATAATCCGGCGCGTCTGACAGTCTTACCGCAAGCTCGTCATCGAAATATTTTACATCGGGAAGGTAAATGTCGACCAGCCCGCTGAGTGCCTTTAAGGTTTCCACCCGCTCATAACCGCCGCTGTTGTAAACCACGGGAATTGTTAATCCGCGCGTTTTTGCCGCTTCGAGCGATCTGATCATCTGCGGAACAAAATGCGTGGGGTTTACGAGGTTTATGTTCAGCGCGCCTTGCCGCTGTAATTCAAGAAAAACTTCCGAAAGGCGCTCGTTTGTTATTTCTTCTCCGAAATTCTCCGCGCTTATGCCGTAATTCTGACAGTAAACGCACTTCATAACGCAGCCCGAAAAGAAAACCGCGCCGCTTCCTCTTTTTCCCGAAATGCCCGAAATGCACGGTTCTTCCCAGAAGTGGAGAGACGCGCGGGCGGCGGTTATTCTTTCGCCCATTTGACAGAAGCCGAGCGTATTTATTCTGTCAACTCCGCATTTTCTCGGGCATAATCGGCAGGTCATTTAATTACCAACTCTCTTTCCGGAAAAAATATTTCCGCCGCGCAAGCGGCGGTATTAAAAAGTTTTGGAAGGGGTTCAAGGGGAAACCTTTTTCAAAAGGTTT
>JAFLUG010000148.1 GCA_022508885.1 Oscillospiraceae bacterium
GCCGTCTTCGTTGATAACGCACAGACCTATATTCCCACAGAAAATCAGTCTGCCGTTTTTATCGGCGCAGATGCGGTTGTGGGTATTAACTCCCTCGGTGGTGAAGTACTGCTTTTGAATATCGGAAGGGTCGAGGCTGTCGGAATCAAAAGAGAGCTTTACGGCGGTGTTCTTAGAGGTGCCGAGGTAGATATTTCCCTCACGGTCCGCCTTTACGCAGTAGATGTCCGCGCCCGTAAAGAACTCGTCGGAGCTGAAAACGCGCTCGGCTGTGCCGTCCTTTACTACGGCGCACATTCCGCCGTTGAGCGCTCCCCAGACTCTGTTATGGCTGTCTACGCCTACCGAGTAGGCGGTGCCTCCGCTTATGTATTCTCCGCTGTAAGGAATAAGCTCGGTCTCTCTTATCTCGCCCATGCCGGAATTGGACGCGACGTATATCCTGCCGTCGGCGCCCTCGGCAAAATCGCGTATGCAAAGGAAGCTGTTGTCCGTCGGAGAGTTTATCTTAATAACGCGGTCGCCGTCTATGGCGTACACACCGGAATTGTTGGTGCCTATCCACAGTCTGCCGTTGGAGTCCTCGTAAAGACAGCGTACCGCTGACGCGTCGATCATCGCGCTGAAATTGCGGAAGGAGCTTCCGTCATAGCGGATAAGTCCGCCGTAGCTGCCTATCCATATATAACCGTCGGAGGTCTGGATAACATCGTTTGCTTCGCCGGTGGGAAGCCCGTTGCGCTCGTTATACAGCGTTACTACATACGAGCCGACGCCTCCCGCATACGCAGGCAGCGCGCAGACCAATGCCACCGCGCATATTAACACTACCGCACATAAGCGTTTCAATTTCATGCCTTCTCCTCCAGACGGAATTTTTTCACTGTTTATTCCCAATAAATACATAAAGTTATATAATATTGTAACATATTTTAGGCTCAATTGCAACACATTTGCGAAATTTCTTTCAAATTTCTGAAAATCACCAGCCTTTGAATGAAATTTTCAGGCAAAAAATGGAATTTTTTGGGCGTTCCCCTGCAAAAAAATATATTTTTCCGATTGATTTATTTTGAAAAATATGATATACTGTAATTATTAAAGAACGGAGGTAATCATTATGGCGAAGATCCTTATCGTTTACTTTTCCCGCAGCGGCGAAAACTACGTTGACGGCGATATAAAAAGCATAGCAAAGGGAAATACCGAGCGTGTGGCGGAGTTTGTTCAAAACGCGGTCGGCGGCGAGCTGTTCAAGGTCGAGCCGGCAGAGCCATACCCCGAGGACTATAACGCCTGCCTCGACAAAGCCAAGCAGGAGCTTTACGCTAACGCCCGCCCCGAGATAAAGGCTTTCCCCGAGGATTTCGACAGCTATGACACGATCTTTGTCGGTTATCCCAACTGGTGGGGAACTATGCCGATGTGTATGTTCACACTCCTTGAAAAATTCGACCTTAACGGAAAGACGCTCATACCGTTCTGCACCAACGAGGGCAGCGGCATGGCGTTCAGCGCTCACGACCTAAAGCAAATTTGCCTGGGCGCTGTCGTTAAAAACGGTATCTCCGTTCACGGCGCGGACGCCGAAAACTCCGAAGCCAAGGTCGCCGAATGGGCTAAGGAAGCGCTGCAATAAACGATTTGCCTGTCAGAATAATTGACCCCCGCGCAACCGTTCGGTTGATTACGCGGGGGTTTTGTTTTTGGGGGTGGGGCGATATTGACATACACGAATATAAGTGGTATAATAGCAACGATAAGATAAATTATTATCAAGAGAGGATTATAGAATGACTGAAATCGAAAAGTTGCAGCGAGCAAAAATGTATATTGACAAGCTCGCAAACGGGGTCGATCCGATAAATGATGTTCCCGTGGCGGATACGGAAATAATAAACAATGTACGCATTTCGCGGTGTCTGTTTTATGTCTCCGATATTCTGAAACAGGTAATTGACAACAACGGAGTCGTTGCCAATTCTAAATCGTCTAAACGCCCTTTTTTCTTTCCTATTGAAAAGGCGGATCAGTTTCCTATTTCCCCTACGCCGATTCCAATAAGTGAAATTGTCAAGCAATTCAACGAACTGGTTGAAACCGAAAATTGCTGCAAGCTGAGCACGACCGCGATTACAGATTGGCTGGTAGAAATTGATGCTCTAAAAATTATCACTACAGACAAGGGAAGCAACGTTAAACGCCCCACGGAAAACGGCTCTAAATTGGGAATATTGACCGATATGAGAACCGGTATGTACGGCGAATATACGGTGGTTCTTTATGATAAGGAAGCACAGCAGTTCATACTTGACAACATCGACGGTATCTTAGATCATGCAAACACCAAGAAAAAAGCCGAATGTGAAAACCAAGGTCTGGCATGGACTCCAGAACACGAGAAATACCTAATAGATATGTTTAATAAAAATACCCCTATTTCGGAAATCGCCTCATCTTTAAAGAGAACAAGAGGCAGCATTAGAGCAAGGCTAAAGAAAATAGGACTTATAGATTAAATCTGAAAAAACTATCCCGCGTATCAGTTAAGATATGCGGGATTTTTT
>JAFLUG010000149.1 GCA_022508885.1 Oscillospiraceae bacterium
CAAAGTCAGACCGGTCGAAATTGCCGCAGGAAATTTCGACACTTTTTGAAATTCGTTCTTCTATCAAACGTGGTTTATCAATTGATAGTTATTACAGCAGCGCCTGTTTCTACAGCCTCGCCCTTGTTTACGCAGATAGCCGCAACAACGCCGTCTTTGTCGCAAACAATGTCGTTTTCCATTTTCATAGCCTCGAGAACAGCCACAACGGTGCCGTTTGTAACCTTGTCGCCGACCTTTACCTTTATGTCCACGATAGTTCCTCTCATAGGAGCGTTAATGGGTGTTCCGCCCGCAGCGGCAGCCTTGGGAGCCGCAGCGGCCTTGGGCGCGGCTTTGGGAGCGGGAGCCGCAGCAGGAGCCGCGTTATCCGAACCCGCGCCGTTTTCCTCGACGGTTACGTCATAAGCAGTGCCGTTTACGGTGATAGTATAATTTTTCATAGTTATATTTCCTCTCTGTGTTTAATTCTTGGATATCAAAATCAGAACGCCGTCAGAACGCGATATTCGGACGCTTTCTCGCGGGAGAAACCTCTCTCTTGTCAATAAAGCACTCGAGCGCCTCAATGACAGCCGCGCGCGTATCCTCTGCCGCGATAACTCCGTCAACCATTCCGAGCGAAGCCGCCGCAAACGGGTTTACGACAAGCTCCTCGCCCATAAATACCTTTCCCGCCTCGGGAGTCATGGGAGCTATCTGCGCGTTTTCCCATGCGTATACTGCGTCAGCCGCGCCGAATGCCGCATATGCCGCGCCAAAGGCGTTTCCTGTGATTATGTTAACCTTTACGGTAGTAGCCGAAGCATATATCTGCGCGAGTCTCGCGCACTTTCTTATGCTTCCCGAAAGCTCGGCTGAGGAGCTTCCCTCAAAACCGTCTGTATTTACAAATGTAATGACCGGAATAGAGAACACGTCCGCAAACTGAACGAAACGCGCTATCTTAGCAGCATCGTCGGCGGTGAGCTTTTCGGCCTTATCCGTAGAAACCACCGCGACAGCTCTGTATCCAATGCCCGCAAGCGCAGTGTACGCCGCGCTTCCGAACTTAGCGCCAAGCTCGATGACTGAGCCTTTATTAGCCACAGCCTCAACGAGCTTCTCAGCCTTAAGCGCCGCGGAAACCGCCGCGCCGCTCTGCTCGGACTCGTCCGCGCAGCCCATATCAAGGTTGTTTGCAGGGAGGACCGCGATGAGCTGTTTTGCCTTTTCAACAGCCTCGTCGGCGTTTTTCGCGAGTATGTCGGCAACTCCCGACTTAGCCGCGTTTACTGCCTTTCCGGCGCCCTCGAGCTTTCCGTCGGGGGTATTGAACGGAGAGGTAAGAAACAGCTCCGCTTCTTCACTCATTACCGTGATATCCGCCATTTCGGCAAGCATAGCCGCACAGCCGGCGCAAACGCCCGTAACCACGGCTATCTGAGGCACAACGCCCGACGCCGCGGCCGACGCTTTCATTATCTCGCCGTATTCGCTCAGCACCGCCATGCCCTCGTTTATATCCGCGCCTTTTGAATCGTAGAGCCCTACCAGCGGAACGCCTGTTTTAGCGGCAAGCTCAAACGTTCTCTTGATCTTAAGCGCCGCGCTCTTATCCAAAGCGCCGCCCTTGACCGAGCTGTCCTGAGCAAAGACGCATACGGGATTTCCCCATATCTCTCCTCTGCCCGCGATAACAGAGCTTATTTCTCCGTCGGCCGACAGAAACTTGTCAAGCTCTTTAAAGCTGCCCTCATCGAGAAGCTTTCCGAGCCTTTTTCTTGCTTCGCTTTCGGGAACGCTCTGCTCCATTTCAGCAAGTGTTTTTGTAAAAGCCATTTTTTACCCTCCATTATAAAACAGCGCCACGAAAGGCGTGCCGCCTTTGGCAATACGTTTCAAACGCGGAACAGTGTCAAAGGCTGTCGCTCGAACCGCGCGATACTTCCGTACCGCGCGCTCCTTAAAACGTGATACGCCGAAAATTTACCAACTAATCCACAATAATTATACAACATTGTCATTTAAATAACAAGCGGATTTTTGATTTTGATTAACTTTTGCCAAATTAAATAAAAACTTTTAGCAATTTTCTACAATTTTCATTTGCAGCATTTGCCGTAAAAAAACGCCGAAATACTTTCGATCTCTGGCTTATCATTAAAGAACCCGAGCTTTTTCAGAAGCTCGTTTTTTTCGCTGAGCTCAAATCTTGCCCTGTCAATACCGTGAAGGCTCATAAGATTTAAGATCGCCCTGACAAGACCGTCAGCCATGAGATCATCGCACAGAAGCTCGTTGATAACAAAAACATCTCCCTTTAGCTCCCCCGCTATTTTCCCAAGCTCTTCAGCGCCGTCGCGTGCGTTGAACTCTATCTTATCGAGGTTTTCTTTGTTCTGTAATATTTCTATCATAATTTTTAATTTGTTCTCTGATACAATGTTATCTTGGCGGATTGATTTAAATTTGAATTTCAAATTTCGCACTTGGCGTCAGCAGAGCTGACGTCAAGTGCGAACCGGTCGAAATTTTTTCTTGAGAAAAAATTTCGACCTATTTGGAATTCGTGC
>JAFLUG010000015.1 GCA_022508885.1 Oscillospiraceae bacterium
CTTTGAAAGGGAGTCTGAGGGAAAACTTTCTACAGAAAGTTTTCCCTCAGTAAATAATATAAATTCCGATTTTTCCCAATAGCCATTATACCTTAAAAAAGCAGTTTTGTCAATATAAACATCAACGCCCCAAGGTTTCCCTCGGGGCGTTGACGCTGGTTGGTAATTTATGAAAAGGGTGGTTATCAAAGTTATCTTTCTTTTGTTCTGATTGTAGTATAACCTCACTATGTGAAAATTATAAGCTCTTAATGTGAAAACTGAATGAAAATTTTTCCTTACCCATAATCGGACAAGTCTCGGAAAATTTCCCGCAAATATGGCTCTAAATGCTAAACAAAGTACTGTTTCGCGGACGAATATCGGCAAAAATCTCATGGGAGTGGTGCTATAATTAAGCCAATCCGCTGACCGCGCGCCTTAACGGGAGTAAAGAAGGCGGACCGGTTATTAAAAGCTCTGTAACGAAGGAGGGCTGACATTGCTCAAGATTTACAATGACGGACGGAGAATAACCGCTTCTATTTCTGGAGATATAGACCACCATTCCGCGCGAGAGCTGCGTCTGAGCATAGATGATGTTATCGCAAGCTCGCGCCCCGAGCTTCTGATAATAGACATGGAAAACGTCAGCTTTATGGACAGCTCGGGCGTGGGGCTTATTCTCGGAAGACTAAAGGCGGTCAAAGCCGTGGGCGGGGAGCTTTTAGTGAAAAACGCCCGTAGAGAAATAGCCGACGTGATAGGCTTTTCGGGGCTTTCGTCAGTTATCGCGTCAAGTCACAGCGAAAAACGCGATTATTCCACTCTTTAAGGTCAAGGAGCAGATATGAAACGAAAACTTTTAAATGAATGCACGATAAGGTTTCCCGCGTTCTCGCGGAATGAAAGCCTTTCACGGTCTGTGTCGGCGGCTTTCGCGGCGCAGTTTGACCCGACGGCGGCGGATATCGCGGCAGTCAAAATAGCCGTGTCCGAGGCGGTCACAAACGCGGTCGTTCACGCTTATACCGACCGGGACCGCGCGGAAAACGCAAGGGTAGAGATGATCGTGCGGCTTTACGAGGGCGGTTTTCTGCGGATAATCATAAAGGACAAGGGCAGGGGGATCTCCGACGTAGAGCAGGCGATGAAGCCCGAATTTACCACAGCACCCGAAAGCGAGGAGCGCTCGGGGCTCGGGTTTACGGTAATGTCGAGCTTTATGGACAGCATAAAGGTGCGCTCGGCCGTGGGCAGGGGAACGACCGTAACTCTCGAGAAACAGCTTTCTACATACGAATACGTCGAAAATGAATAACGATGATTTTGTAAAGGCAAATCTGCCGCTTGTTCATTCTCTCGCAAACCGCTTTCGCGGGCGGGGGATAGAATACGAGGAGCTGTATTCGGCGGGTTGCGTCGGGCTTGTAAAAGCGTGCGCCAATTTTGACGAAAGCAGGGGATTGTGTTTTTCGACCTACGCCGTTCCGGTGATATTAGGCGAGATAAAGCGGCTTTTCCGCGACAGCGGCTCGGTAAAGATAAGCCGTTCGATAAAGGAGCTTTCGCTGAAGATAGTCAGAGTGCGCGAGCAGATGTCAAAGGACGGACACGAGCCTACCGTAAGCGAAATAGCGGACAAGCTCGGGGTTGACGAAAGCGACGTAGCTGAGGCGATATCCGCGTCGCTGCCGACGGTCTCTCTCACCTGCGACGAGGACGGAAGCGAGCTGTCCGTTCCCGAGGAAAGCTGTGAAAACAGCCTTATTGACCGTCTTGCTCTCGAGCAGTGTATTTCCTCGCTTGAAAAGGACGACCGCAGGCTTATTGTCCTTAGATATTTCTGCGGAAAGTCCCAGACCGAAACCGCAAAGCTTCTCGGAGTCTCACAGGTCGGCGTATCGAGAAGAGAGCGGAAAATTCTTGAAAATATGCGAAAACAGCTCACTTAAAAAATCAACTAAACCCCTTGCAATTTTCTGTGAAATATGGTAAAATATCTTATATATAATTTGGTATTATTTTCAGAATATATTAAAACAAGAGGTTTGAAAAAATGAACGATAAACTCGGCGTTTGTCTTATGAACGATTCGTTTCCTCCGATCATAGACGGAGTCGCTAACGCTGTCATAAATTACGCGAATATCATTTCAAACGGACTTGGCAGAGCCACGGTGGTCACTCCCGAATATCCCGGGGTGGTTGATGATTATCCGTTTGACGTTATCCGCTACCGCAGCATAAATACCCAGAAGATCTGGGGCTACAGAATGGGCTATCCGTTTTCGAGCAGCAAGCTCGACGCGCTTACTGTGGAAGAGCCCGGCATTATCCACAGTCACTGTCCCTTTGCCTCTACGGTAATGGCGAGGGTCCTGCGTGAAAAGAACAATATACCGATCGTGTTTACATATCACACAAAGTTTGATATCGATATCTATCACGCTATCCCAAACAAGCTTATGGCGGACCGGGTGATAAAGTTCGTGGTAAACAATATCTCTGCGTGTGACGAGGTCTGGACGGTAAGCCGGGGCGCTGCGGACAACCTGCGCTCTATCGGATATGAGGGCGATATTTTTGTTATGGAAAACGGCGTCGATTTTCCGTGCGGAAGAGCCGACGAGGACGACGCGGAAGCTTTGAGAAGCGCATTTGAGATCCCGGATGACGCTGTTTTGTTCTTGTATGTCGGCAGACTTATGTGGTATAAGGGTATAAAAATTATACTTGATTCATTGAAGATCCTTGATGAAAAGAACATTGATTTCAGAATGATGTTTGTCGGCGACGGACTTGAGCGCGACGAAATGGAGAAATACGCCGAGGAAATAGGTCTCGGCGATAAGTGCATTTTTACGGGAGCAGTCTACGACCGCGAGGAGCTGAGGGTCTTCTATACGGCGGGAGAGCTGTTTTTGTTCCCGTCCGAGTACGATACAAACGGTATCGTTGTGCGGGAGGCGGCGGCGTGCGGAGTAGGCTCGGTGCTGCTTGAGGGAAGCTGTGCGGCGGAGGGGATAGACGACGGCAAGACCGGTATCATCTGCCGGAATGACGCGCGGGATATGGCGAAAAAGCTCGAATTTGCGTCGAAAAACCGCGCGAAGCTCCGTGAGATCGGCGAAAATGCGATGCGCGAGGTCTATGTCTCATGGGAGACTGCCGTAAAGCGCGCGTTTGACAGATATCCCGCGGTTATCGAAAAGTGCATGAGCGGACAGACACAGCGCCGCGAGGGCGTTATTCAGGAGGAGTTTTTCTCGGCGATAGACAACATAACCGACAGCATACAGCGATTCAGAAGCATTCCCGCGGGCATTCGCAGAACAAACGAGAAAAACCGCGAGAAATGGCATAAGTTCAGGGAAAGAATAAAAAAGAACAAATAAACTGTTTTCCGTAAGATCGATCGCGGAAAGCAAGCGGGATTTTTTTGCTTTTAAATGTCGAAAAAAGACGAAAATTTTGGCATTTTGACAGACTGTAAGTTATTTACAGACTGTCGAGAAGCCTTCAGATGCACGGGATATTGCAAGCAATCTCCCTAAGCCACCACACGGCCAGCCTTTGTGGCTGCCGTGTGGTGGCTGACAAAGCAGATGAGGGCTTATCGGCAGTCTGATTATGAAAGGCGGGTTTATATGACTGTTAAAACGTTTTCAATAAATGCGGAGAAGACCGCGTTTGTAAAGGCTTATCTCCCCGACAGCATCATGGACTACGAGTTTACGGAAAAGCGTCCGTCGGTGGTTATTTTCCCGGGCGGCGGATATAATCACGTTTCCGAGCGCGAGAGCGAGCCGGTGGCGTTTCAGTATCTCGCGGCGGGGTATACGGCGTTTGTCGTTACTTATTCGGTAAACGCGCGCTTTCCCGCGGCGCTTATCGACGCGGCTTATACCTTCAGCAAGATCCGCGAAAGAGCGGAGGAATTCAAGATAGACCCGAACAAGATAGCTGTCCTGGGATTTTCCGCGGGCGGACACCTTGCGGGCTGTCTCGCGACAATGTGGAACGATAATCTTGTGGTAAAAACTCTCGGCTGTTCGCCCGACGACCTGCGCCCGAACGCGGCGGTGTTATGCTATCCCGTGATAAGCGGCGTTACAGCGCCCCATGAGGAAAGCTTCAGGATACTTCTGGGAGACGAGCCCGACCGTTCGGACTTGTCGCGCCTGTCGCTCGAAAACCGCGTCACTCCGAAAACTCCGCCTGTTTTCATCTGGTGCACGGCAAACGACGACAGCGTTTCGGCGCACAACTCGCTGGTCATGGCGAAAGCCTGCATCTCGAATAAAATTCCCGTCGAGCTTCATATGTTTGACGAGGGACCGCACGGAATTTCCACTTGCGACAAGTCTATCGGCAACGATAAGAATTTCTGGCGTCCGAACGTAAGGCGCTGGATACCGCTGTCGGTTGAGTTCCTGAATAAATATCTCAATGTATAAGACAGATGTTGGAGATTAGTTACAGTTGTTTTTAACATTGCATAACAAAGATTTACGATATTTACGAAAATAAATAAAAGCTATTGACTGACAGCAAAAAACGGAGTAGAATATTGATAGTTAGTTTAGGCTAACTCAATCAATGAGAAAGGAACAGACAGTTATGAAAAAACCTTTTGTTACAAAAGAACAAATCGAAGAGATAACGAAAACATATCCCACGCCGTTTCATATCTACGACGAAAAGGGTATACGCGAAAACGCGCGCGCGCTTAAGGCGGCGTTTTCGTGGAACAAGGGCTTTCGTGAGTATTTCGCGGTAAAGGCTACGCCGAATCCGTTTATCATGAAGGTGTTGCAGAGCGAGGGCTGCGGGTTTGACTGCTCGAGCCTTACCGAGCTTATGCTGTCCGATGATGTAGGGGCGAAAAAACACGATATTATGTTTTCGTCAAACGCCACTCCCGATGAGGATTTCATAAAAGCATACGAGCTCGGCGCGATAATCAATCTCGACGATTTCACGCACATTGACGTTCTGGATAAGCTTACGGGCATTCCCGAAACTATATGCTGCCGCTACAATCCCGGCGGAGAATTCAAGACCGACGGCTCGCCGAATGTTATGGACACGCCGAAGGACGCTAAATACGGCTTTACTCACGAGCAGATAATCGAGGGGTATAAGATACTCAAGGAAAAGGGCGCTAAGAAATTCGGAATGCACGCGTTTCTCGCTTCAAACACGCTTACAAACGATTATTATCCGACGCTTGCGGGGATCTTGTTCAGAACGGCGGTCGAAATAAAGGAAAAGGCGGGGGTAGAGCTTTCGTTTATAAACCTCAGCGGCGGCGTGGGAATACCCTACAAGCCCGACCAGCCCGCAAACGATATCGCAATAATCGGCGAAAAGGTGAGAGAGCAGTACGAGAAGATACTTGTTCCCGCTGGAATGGGAGATGTCGCTATTTTCACAGAGCTTGGCAGATTTATGCTCGCTCCCTACGGAATGCTTATCGCGAAGGCTATCCGCGAAAAACACATTCACAAGGAATACATCGGACTTGACGCGTGCGCGGCAAATCTTATGCGTCCCGCGATATACGGCGCGTATCATCACATAACCGTGCTCGGAAAGGAAAACGCTCCGTGCGACCATAAGTATGACGTTACGGGCGGGCTTTGCGAAAATTGCGACAAGTTCGCGGTTGACAGAATGCTTCCGAAAATCGACATCGGCGATTATATCGCAATTCACGACGCGGGCGCGCACGGCTTTTCAATGGGCTATAACTACAACGGAAAGCTCCGCAGCGCCGAGCTTCTCCTTCGTGAGGACGGCAGTGTAAAGCTGATTCGCCGCGCCGAAACTCCCGAGGATTATTTCAGGACATTTGACCTGTTCAACAAGAATTTTGATTTGTAAATTATGCGTTAAACTCAAAGCGGTTCTGAAGGCATTTTCAGAGCCGCTTTTTTCATTTGAAAATTTTTCTTGAAAAGCCCTTGTCAAATGCCTTATTTCGTGATATAATGACAATGTATAGTTGTATTTTTAAATTTGGAGGAAAGAGCAGTGGATATTCTGACAGAACTTAAAAATCTGGGTGTTAATATTGACGAAGCAATGAACCGATTTATGAATAACGAGGGGCTTTACATCAAGATGCTCGCAAAGCTTCAGCCCAATATCGAAAAGCTTCCCGTGCTGAGCCTGTGCGAAGCCGGCGATAATGAGCAGGCTCTCGCAAACGCACATACGCTTAAAGGCATAACAGGCAATCTTTCCCTTACTCCGCTGTTTGACGGCTATACAAGGATAGTAGAGCTTTTCAGAGCGGGAAGACCGGACGACGCGCAGAAAATGCTTAAAGATATCCTGCCTGTTCAGGACGAGATAGTTGCTTGTATAAATAAATACTGCTGATTTGGATTGAAGGTGATTTTGAGATGAAAAGAAGTATCCTTATCGTTGACGATATGGAGGTCAACAGAGAGCTGTTGTCCGAGGCGTTCAGGGGAAAGTATGACATAATCGAAGCCCGTAACGGCAAAGAGGCGCTTAAGTATATCGAGGATACGTCGCGCGATATCGCGGCGGTGCTGCTGGATATGTTTATGCCCGAGGTAGACGGCATGACGGTTCTGAGGAGAATGAACGAAACGGGTGCTATTGAGCGTACGCCCGTGTTTATCATCACTGCCGAAAATAACGAGACCATGCTTGTCGAGGCGTACAAGTTAGGCGCGGTTGACGTTATCATAAAGCCGTTTATGATGACGTTTGTCAAATGCAGGATAGAAAATGCAATAGAGCTTTTCACCACCAGAAACGGACTTGAAAAGGTAGTAAACGAGCAGGTGCGGAAGCTCAGCCGGTTTAACCAGTCCATGGTCGAGGCGCTGGCTACTCTCGTGGAGTTCAGAGAGTGCGAATCGGACGGGCATATAAAGCGTATGTGCGGGCTTACTGAGATACTGATGAGCAAGGTAAGCAGTATGTATCCCGAATACCGTCTTCCGAAAGAGGAGATCGACAAGATAGTCAGCGCTTCTGTGCTTCACGACGTGGGTAAGATCGCCATTCCCGATAATATACTCAACAAACCCGGAAAGCTTACCAACGAAGAATTTGAGATAATGAAAAAACACGCCGCCAAGGGCTGTGAGATACTCAGAAAGATGCCGCATATCCTTGAGGACGGCGTATATAATTACGCCATTGATATCGCGCGCCACCACCACGAGCGCTGGGACGGAAGCGGCTATCCAGACAGACTTGCGGGAGATAAGATAACCATCTGGTCACAGGTGGTTTCGGTTGTTGACGTTTATGACGCGCTGGTGTCTCAGAGAGTGTATAAAAAGGCGTATGACCATAATACCGCCGCGAAGATGATAATGGACGGCGAGTGCGGAGCGTTTAATCCGAAAGTTCTCAAGGCGTTTGAGCTTTCTCTCATGAAGATCCATCAGAAACACGCGGAGCTTACCATTAAAGACCGTGCTAAGGCTTATGAATCGGCAAGACTGCTTATTGTTGACGATTCGGAAATAGACCGCACGATTCTCAGAAATATTCTCGAGCCGGATTTCCAGATAATCGAGGCTGTAAACGGCTATGAGGCGCTTAAAATACTCGGAGATACCAACCTTCCGAAGATCGACGGTGTTCTGCTCGATATCTCCATGCCTATTCTGGACGGCTTTAACGTGCTTAAGCTCATCCGCGACAGCGGCTCGCAGATACCTATCGTGCTTATGACCTCCGAAGCGACAAGGGAGAACGTTGAAAAGGGAATGAAGTATAACATTCTCGGATTTATCAGCAAGCCCTTTGACCCTCAGACGGTAACCTCAAAGCTTCGTACTGTTTATCATATACCGGAAACAGAGGAGGAAGAGGAGAAGGTATCCGAAAAGAAACAGAATGCTATCAGCGAGCTTGACGTAAGCGCTTCGATGACATACTGCTCGCAGCTTAAAAACGTATACTCGAGCTATCTTAAGAATGCAAACCGCGACAGCGAGCCTTATCAGAGAGTTTCGGATATTCTCGCGATAGTGCTCGAAGAGTATTCTTATCAGAATAAAAAGCTCGAGCTTGACAGAGATCACATTATGCTTATAAGCAACGCGGCGTATTTCTATGACATCGGACTTATGGGCATTCCGGACGAAATTGTAAACAATCACAACACCATAAGCGACGGACTTATAATTTACGAGGATCACGCGAGGATCGGCGCGTTTATCGTGCGTCTCAACAAAGACAAGGCGTGCAGCTTCTTTGTTGACACTTGCGCGGAGATCTGTATGCACCACCACGAAAGAAACGACGGCAGGGGTTATCCTCACAAGCTGAGCGGAAACGAAATTACATACTACACAAATATGACAAGGCTTTGCATCGAGTTTGACCGCTTGTTCTTCAGACGTTCGGAATACAACGATCTGCAGTTTGAGTTTGTAATGAAAGAGCTTGATGTTGACCGCGGAAGATTTGATTACGATTTAGTTGATCTTTTTAAATCGTGCCATGTGGAAATTACAAATTATTACAGACACATGAAAGAAGGACTTAAATAATCAGAACCGCCCGACGATTCGTTCGTCGGGCGGCTTTTTGTTCCGGACTGTGTTTTTTATTTGAAATATTCTATTCCGCTCTTGAAAATGGGCTGGTCTTTGTTTCCGTCAACGTTCTTTGCTACGAAATCCGTAAGGCGCTCGGTGTGACCCATTTTTCCGAGAACGCGTCCGTCGGGGGAGATAATTCCCTCGATTGCGCACATAGAGCCGTTGGGGTTATAGCGCGCGTTCATTGACGGCTCTCCCTTGAGGTCAACGTACTGCATAGCCACCTGTCCGTTGTCGATAAGCTTTCTGAAGGTCTCGCCGCTTGCGATAAAGCGCCCCTCGCCGTGTGAAATGGGTATCGCGTGGATATCCCCTACCTTGCAGTTTGCCAGCCACGGCGACTTGTTGGTGGTGATCTTCGTATAAACAAGCTGCGACTGGTGGCGTCCTATCTTGTTGTAAGTAAGCGTCGGCGAGCTTTCCGTCGCAGGAACGATATGCCCGAACGGCACAAGCCCGAGCTTAATAAGCGCCTGAAATCCGTTGCAGATGCCAAGCATAAGTCCGTCGCGATTGTAAAGCATATTTTCCACTTCCTCGGTTATCTTCGGGTTGCGGAAAAACGCGTTTATAAACTTTGCCGAGCCTTCCGGCTCGTCGCCGCCCGAAAAGCCTCCGGGAATTGCGATTATCTGCGCCGTTCCCGCAAGCTTAGCAAACTCCTTTACGCTTTCCTCGATGTCTTTTGCGGAAAGGTTTCTTATTACAAAGATCTCAGCCGTTCCGCCGTATCTCTCAAACGCCGCGGCGGTGTCGTATTCGCAGTTTGTTCCGGGGAATACCGGTATAAGCACCTTCGGACTTGCGAGCTTCGGAGAAATGTGCGTTGTGAGAAGCTCACAGCCGTCTGTGCAGGAAATTTTCTCAATTTCGGGAAGGAAATTTGTGCTCTGTCTGAACACGGGTTCAAGCACGCTGTCCCACTTGTCCTCAAGCGCGGAAATATCGAGTGTTAAGTCGCCGTTTGTCAGCTTATAGTCGGCGTTAGTCTCGCCGATGACCTTTACGTCCGACTCCTTGAAATCATTTTCAAGCTCTAATACAAACGCTCCGTAAACGGGAGTAAACAGCTCGTCCTCCGTAAGATCATCAAGCGCCGCTCCGACGTGATTTCCGAGGGTCATTTTGAAAACCGCCTCAGCAACGCCGCCGTTTGCCACGCTTCTTACCGAAACCGCCTTTTTGTTTTTGATAAGACGCTCTACGGTTTTGAAAACGCTTTTTACGCTCTCAAAGTCGGGAATGCCGTTTTTATCATACTCTGGAGCGATATAGCCTATCTTGCTGAACGGAATTTTAAACTCCGAGGAAACTATGTCCTTGGCGCTCGCCGTACAGACCGCAAACGAAACGAGCGTGGGCGGAACGTCAATATCCTCAAAGCTTCCGCTCATGCTGTCCTTTCCGCCTATCGCGGGGAGACCGAGCTTTATCTGCGCCTCGTATGCTCCGAGCAGCGCCGAGAAAGGTTTTCCCCAGCGTTCGGGTTTTCCGTTTGTCCTCTCGAAATATTCCTGGAAGGTAAGACGGCACTTGTCATAAGCTCCGCCTGCCGCAACAACCTTCGCCACGCTCTCCACAACAGCGCATATCGCTCCGTGATAGGGCGACTGCTGAGATATCGAGGGGTTAAAGCCCCAGCCCATTACCGAGGCGGTGGTGGTTTTGCCTCCGAGCACAGGGAGCTTTGCCGCCATTGCTTGCGCGGGGGTCTGTTGATAACGCCCCGAAAACGGCATAAGCACCGTTCCTGCGCCGATAGTGCTGTCAAAGCGCTGAACCAGCCCTCTCTGCGAGCAAACGTTAAGGTCGGTCACAAGCTTTTCCCAGCCCTCGCGCGTGTTTGAAAGGCCGCTGTTTTTCCAGTCTTTGTCGTAGCTTAACTCAACATTCGGAACATATACCTCCGTGTGCTTTTCCGCACCGTTTGAGTTTAAAAACTCGCGTGAAATATCCACAATGGTCTTGCCGTTCCAGTTCATTCTGAGGCGCGGCTCAGCCTTTACTTCAGCTACTACCGTGCTTTCAAGATTTTCCTTTGACGCGAGAGCTTTGAATTTTTCCGCGTCTTCTTTTGCTACGACTACAGCCATTCGCTCTTGGGATTCGGAAATGGCAAGCTCGGTGCCGTCGAGACCGTCGTATTTCTTTGTAACCTTGTCGAGGTCTATCTCCAGACCGTCGGCAAGCTCGCCGATAGCAACCGAAACTCCGCCCGCGCCAAAGTCGTTGCAGCGCTTTATAAGACGTGTAGCCTCGGGATTTCTGAACAGCCTTTGAAGCTTTCTTTCCTCGGGAGCGTTTCCTTTCTGCACCTCCGCTCCGCATGACTCAAGCGACTGTACCGAGTGCGCCTTTGAAGAGCCAGTCGCTCCTCCGCAGCCGTCGCGTCCTGTTCTTCCGCCGAGCAGAATGATAAGGTCGCCGGGCGCGGGACGCTCTCTGCGGACATTTTCCTCGGGAGCCGCGCCGATGACAGCGCCAATTTCCATTCTCTTCGCCATATAGCCCGAGTGGTAAATTTCTGAAACGTGACCCGTCGCAAGTCCTATCTGGTTTCCGTATGACGAATAGCCCGCCGCGGCTGTGGTTGTTATCTTACGCGGCGGAAGCTTTCCGGGAAGTGTCTTTTCTACGGGCAGAAGAGGGTCGGACGCTCCCGTGACTCTCATTGCCTGATAAACGTAAGAGCGTCCCGAAAGCGGGTCGCGGATAGCTCCGCCGAGGCAGGTCGCCGCGCCGCCGAAAGGTTCTATCTCGGTGGGATGATTGTGCGTTTCATTTTTGAACATCAACAGCCAGTTTTCGTCCTTGCCGTTTACATCGACTTTTACCTTTACTGAGCAGGCGTTTATTTCCTCGCTCTCGTCCAGGTCGTCAAGAAGTCCGTCCTTTTTCAGCTTTTTCGCCGCAAGCGTTGCTATATCCATAAGGCAGAGCGGCTTGTCCTGTCTGCCAAGATCTATTCTGTGAAGCTGATAGCGGTTGAAGGTGTCCGCGATGTACGGAGCCTCAATTGTCGCCTTGTCGATTATCGTTCCGAAGGTGGTGTGGCGGCAGTGGTCGCTCCAGTAGGTGTCTATCATGCGTATTTCGGTAATTGTCGGGTCGCGCTTTTCGCTTTTGAAATAGTCCTGACAGAACTTTATGTCGTCATTGTCCATCGCAAGCCCGTATTTAACCACAAAATCCGCAAGCTCCTCTTCGGACTTTTTATTAAAGCCTTTCAGCGTTTCTACCTCGGTCGGGATGGTATAGCTTACCTTAAGAGTTTCCTTTTCCTCAAAGCCGCACTCGCGCGCTTCAACGGCGTTTATGAGATAGTGCTTTATCCGCGCGAGATCTTCGTCGGAGATCTCGCCCTTTAAAATGTATATCTTCGCGTATTTTACATCGGGTCTTTCGCCCTTGCAGAGCATCTGTATGCACTGTGCCGCGCTGTCGGCGCGCTGGTCGAACTGTCCCGGCAGAAACTCGACCGCAAACATACGCTCGCCGTCTTCAAGCTTCGGCAGCTCGAAATAAACGTCGTCTACGGGCGGCTCGGAAAATACCGTCGGCACTGCCTTTTTGAAATTCTTTTCCGAAAGCCCCTCCGCGTCATAGCGGTTTACGATACGGACGTCTTTTACGCATTTCATGCCAAGCGCCTCCGTAAGGTCGGACAGTACTTCTCCTCCCTCTACCGCAAACAGCTTTTTCTTTTCAACATAAACTCGATAAACCATTATGTTTTTCCTTTCGTTTGTAATTCCGCCAATGCATTAAAGGCGTGCAAAAATCTTGAATACATTATAGCATAAAATGTTGTTTTTGTCACTAATTTTTTTAAAAAAATTGACGAAAAAATACGGAAACGCAAAATATCGCGCTTCCGTATCTGCGGTTAAAATATTGATGGTTGTATCTGCCTTCCGTCAAGTGCCTCGACAATTGTCTGCGGGATCTTCGTGAAATCCGCGACGAGCGAAAACGGTTTTTTAATGTAGTCGTCCTGCGCCAGCGGCACGAAATAATAGTTCTTGTAGTTTCTGAGCGTGCCGATGTTTTTTGCCGAAGCGGAAAGCCCGTCGTTGGTAGAAACCGCTATGACCACGGGTTTCTGGTTTCTCAGGTGACTTTTCACCGCCATGCATACGGGAGTATCGGTAATACCTACGGAAAGCTTTGCGAGAGTATTTGACGTACATGGCGCTACCACCATCACATCAAACATTCTTTTAGGGCCTATCGGCTCGACCGAAGGGATATCGTGAAGAACTGTTTTTCCTGTGATCTCAAACATCCGCGCGGCGTTTTCCTGAGCCGTGCCAAAACGCGTATCGAGAGAGTACGCGTTAAAGGACATGATAGGTGTAATGTCACAGCCCGCCTCTTTCAGCACGGAAAGCGTTTCAAACGCCTTTGAAAACGTGCAGAAAGAGCCGCAGACCGCAAAGCCCACCCTCAGTCCCGAAAGCTTTTCTATGTCATTCATCATAATCTGCTCCTTAAAGGTCTTTTGAGCCTGTTTAGTATCTTAAGGCTGCCGGATTTTTAGGTAGATTTTTCCTGCGGCGAAGACCGAAATTCGCAGCGTTTTGCCGAAGGCATAATGCGTATACTTTGTGTATTTCAAGGATTTCGGGCAAAGCCACAGGGAAAATATGCCAAAAAGACGGCGGTTGAAAGATGCCGAACAGGCTCTTATTGGGCGCGCGTTTGCGCGGAATTTTCCGATCATGACGAACAGCGTTTTCCTATTTCCTCGGCGATGAATTTTCCCGCGGCTTCGGGAGAGAATTTCCCGGGAAGTCCTCCCGCAAAAACATATCTTCCGCCGTATTTTTCACAAAGAGATTTGGTCGGCTCCTGCGGCAGGGTAGCAAGCTCTTCAAGTATTGTCCATTCCTTTATTTTCGCGAAAACATTTTCCGGGAACAATTGCGCGGGAACGGTATTCGCTATGTAATCGCACTCGCCGATAACATCTGCTATCCCGTCGATATCGACTGCCGACGATCCCTCAAGCTCGGCGAGTACGCGCGCTTCGGGTCTTCTTGCGGCAATTATGACGTCGCAGCCGAACGCCGAAAGCTCCCTTGCCATAAACCGCGCTATCCTGCCGTAGCCCGTGATAAGAACAGTCGAGCCGAGCAGCGAGCCGGGCGAGTGCTGGATAAACAGCATGACCGCCGCCTCGGCGGTGAGCTTAGCGTTTTTCAGCGCAAGAGTTTCGCTTTCGGAATAGTTTTCGAGAGTAAAGCCTTTTTCGCGGCAAAGCCTGGCTAACGCGGGAGAATTTCCTCCCGCGAAGATACGCGCGTTTTCCTCGGCGTACTCGATTATATCGGCAAACGGAAAGCGCGTTTTTTCTATCGGGCAGACCACGCTCGCCCCGTCGCGCGAAAGCGGCATAGGCAGAACTATCGCGTCGTATTTTTTGCTTATATCTGCATTTTCGCCTAAAAACAGCGTGTCGGCGGAAAGGATACGCGCCGCGTGGATCATGCGCTCGTCGCCGCCCATAACTAAAATATTGCTCATAAACGCCCTCCAAATCTCTCCGGACTGTCGAGAAGCCCTTAGATGTGAGGAAGGCGTGCCACGGCTAACCTAAAGGTTGCCGTGGTACGGCTGACGAAGCAGATGAGGGTTTATCGACAGTCTGGTTATGTCACATTGTATGCGTTTTATTTTATAAGGTGAATTTATGGAAAACGACGAAATATTCTCGGGTTATGTAAAAAAGATTGTCAAAAAATCGGGTTGACTTCATATGGATATAAAGCTTATAATAATACTTGCGATATTTTACAATAAAAGAAAGGACAAAAACAATGAAAAAATTTTTAGCGGCATTTTTGTGCGCGGCTGTGGCAGTCAGCCTCAGCGCGTGCAACGACAACACCGAGACTCCAAACGACGATAACAAGGAAAGTTCGGTTTCCGACAGTAAAAACGACAGCAGCAACAGCGCGGAAAACAGCGAGGACAGCAGCGCCGACAACAGCGAAAGCCCCGAGGATACAAACAGCTCGGCGAACGGACCCGAAACGTCCGATGTTGAATATGCAGACGCTTCCGAGGAAGATTTTGGATACACAGACTATAAAGACGGAGTAGAAATAACGTCTTATCGGGGAAAGGGCGGCGCTGTCAGAATTCCCGACACATTAGGCGGCAAAAAAGTGATTTCGATAGGCGCGACTGCTTTTGAGAACTGCACAAGCCTTACAGGCGCAGAGATACCTGACAGCGTTACCGAGATCGGCAACCATGCTTTTGAGGGCTGCACCGGTCTTACAAGCGTAAAGCTTCCCAGCAGTATTACTCAAATCTCTTTGTATGCGTTTTTCTACTGTGAAAGCCTTACAAGCGTAGAAATACCCGTAGGCGTTACCACGCTTGAGTCCGGTTCTTTTGGCAACTGCACAAATCTTACAAGCGTAAAGATATCTGATACTGTTACTAAGATCGACGGCGCTTTTTACGACTGCACTAGCCTTACAAGCATAGAGATACCCGACAGCGTGACTTTTATCGGCAATGAGTCTTTCTATGGCTGCACAAGTCTTACAAGCGTAACCATACCGGACAGCGTGACCGAAATCGGTTATGCTTTCTCTAAATGCACAAGTCTTACAAACGCGACCTACAAGGGCAACACCTACGACTATGAGCATATTGACAACCTTTACAAAGCGATAAACGGCTAAAAATCTCCCCGCTCTTATTTGAAAAGGGCGGGGAATTTTTATACTTGATTTTCTTTCCCAAATGTTGTATAATAAGATAAACATAGGCTTAATAAAAAGTATTATTTGGGTTTCCAAAGGGCAAAGCCCTTTGGCAGGATGTTGGCGCATTATCTGCCTGCGGCAGATAACGCTGCGGAGCCCACGCGCCTCTCCTCCGCTCTCCGAGAGCGGCTTTTTATAAGCCAAAATAATTTTTGAAAGGAAGTACATTATGAACGTATGGCACGACATAAATCCGTCAAAAATAACTCCGGACGATTTTCTGTCGGTGGTGGAGATCGAAAAGGGAAGCAAGAAAAAATACGAGCTTGACAAGGAAACGGGACTTATAAAGCTCGACCGCATTCTCTACACATCTACCCACTATCCCGCGAATTACGGCTTTATCCCGCGCACGCTCGCGGACGACGGCGACCCGCTCGACGTGCTTATCCTCTGCAACGAGCCGATCGACCCGCTTGTGCTCGTCAGGGTATATCCTATCGGCGTTATTACGATGATAGACAACGGGCGCAACGACGAGAAGATAATCGCTATACCGTTTGAAGACCCGACCTTCAATTCCTACAAAGATATCGAAGAATTACCAGCGCATATCTTCGACGAGATGAGCCACTTCTTCAAGGTCTACAAACAGCTTGAGGACAAGGAGACCGCCGTAAACGAGGTAATGGGCAGACAGGCGGCAGTCGAGGTAGTAAGACAGTGCATTGAAAATTACAAGGAAATTTACGCCCCCCTGCACCCGTTCGTTCCCGTACATACTACCGAGGGTAATAAGAAATGATATTGGCAAGTCAGAGTCCCCGCAGAAAAGAGCTTTTAAGCCTTATCACAAGCGGTTTTGAGATAATCCCGGCAAAGGGCGAGGAAACGCTGCCCGAGGGGATAACTCCCGAAAACGCCGTTTTGCTGCTTTCCGGGCAGAAAGCCGAGGAGATATTCGCGCAGCGTAAAAGCGAGGTAATTGTCGCGGCGGATACGGTGGTGGCGATTGATGGGAATATTCTCGGAAAACCAAGAGACGAAAAGGACGCGTTTGCTATGCTTAAAACGCTTTCGGGGCGCGTACACAGCGTTTTCACGGGAGTGTGCGTTATCTTCGCGGACGGCAGTAAAACGACCTTTGCGGAGAGGACAGAGGTCGAGTTTTATCCGCTGTCCGACGGGGAAATTCGTGACTACATAGCCACGGGAGAGCCTATGGACAAGGCGGGCGCTTATGGTATCCAGGACAAGGGCGCGCTTATCGTAAAGAAGATCGACGGAGATTATTACAATGTTATGGGCTTACCTGTGGGCAGACTTTCGAGAGTTTTGAAAGGAAAAATATGAACAAACCGAAGTTCAGGCTGACGTACAATTCGCCTGTTATTCTTACATTCGCGGCTATCTGCGCCGTGTCGCTTATTCTCAACTTTATCACCCGGGGCTTGTCAAACAGTCTTGTTTTCGTGTGCTACGGCCACGCAAGCCTGTTCGACCCGCTGACTTATATAAGAGTTTTCACATATGTATTCGGGCACGCCAATTTCGCGCATTTCGCGGGAAACATGACCATGCTGCTGCTTGTGGGGCCTATCGCCGAGGAGCGCTACGGAAGCTGGAATATGTGCATAATGATCTTCGTAACGGCTGTCGCGGGCGGGATCCTCAATATGCTTTTCTTCAGCACGGGCATTATCGGCGCGTCGGGGATAGTGTTTCTGCTGATCATTTTAAGCGCGTTTACAAACATGAAAAAGGGCGAGATACCGATAACGCTGATTCTTATCGCGGCGATATATCTCGGTCAGGAAATTTACAGCGGAATTACCGCAAACGACAACATATCGCATTTCGGACATCTTTGCGGAGGCGTTTCGGGACTTGCGTTCGGAACGGTATTTTACAAGAAAAAGTTCAATCCTTAAAGAATTCTCACAAACATTCTTAAAGTAATTTTTGGAGGTAATCTATGATAGCACTTGTAACGGGAGCAAGCTCGGGAATAGGCAGAGACATCGCGCGAAGCCTTGCGCGCCACGGAATAAACCTTATCATCACGGCTCGCCGCGAAAAGCGCCTTGCGGAGCTTAAACGCGAGCTTGTCAAGAAATACGGCGTAAAGGTCAAGATAATAACGGCTGATCTATCCGACGAAAGGCAGGTCTTAGAGCTTTACGAAAAGGTAAAAAAGTACAGCATCGACATTTTTATAAACAACGCGGGACTGGGAGTTTTCGGAGAGTTTACGCAGACCGACCTCTGGAGCGAGCTTAATATGCTTAACGTAAACATCCGCGCGTTTCATATCTTGTTTAAGCTGTTTGTTCGTGATTTCACCGAGCGTGATTTCGGTTATATCTTAAATACCGCAAGCGTCGCGGGATTCCTTCCGGGGCCGTATTTTTCATCGTACTACGCGTCAAAGGCTTACATCGTGCGGATGACTCAGGCGATACAGCAGGAGCTTATCATGAAAAACAGCTCGGTAAATCTCTCCCTGCTCTGTCCGGGACCCGTCGCGACTGAATTCGGTGAAACCGCCAATGTAAAGTTCATCACACCTCAGGCAAACAGTGCGAGGCTTGCGGAGCACGCCGTGCGCGAGATGTTCGGCGGAACATTTCTGATTTGTGAAAACCCTCTCGTAAAAGCGGGTATATACGCGTCTAAGCTTGTGCCGGATCCTATTCTTGCGATCGGCGCGGGATTTTTTCAAAAACGCAGAAAGAAGTAAACTTTTCCGGTAAAAGCTGTGTGGATCATCCGGCTGTTTCGGACTTGTAAAACAAGCAATTTCAGCCATTTGACGAAAAAAGCTTGATTTTTTTACAAGACGATGCTATAATGATTACGCTGAATTTCACATTTACATGTGAAAACACACAGCAGCCGGAGGTATAAATATTATGAGGCACAACAATTTTTTGGTTTTAAAGATAACGGCGGCAGCCGTTACTGCGGCGTTCTTACTGACAGGCTGTAACGAAGCCAGAGAAACAGTAAACAACGCCGTCTTTTCCGATGTACATTCTTCGAGTGAAGAGCTGACGGAAAGCTCCCCGTCAGACAGCTACATATCGGAGAACAGTTCTCAGTCATCAACAACAAGCTCATCGGAGACTTCGTCATCAACAACAAGCTCGTCGGAGGCTTCGTCATCAACAACAAGCTCGTCGGAGACTTCGTTGTCAACAACAAGCTCATCGAAAGCATCGTCATCAACGGCAAGCTCGTCGAAATCTTCGTCATCAACAAGCTCATCGGAGACTTCGTCATCAACACAAAGCTCGTCGAAGGCTTCGTCGTCAACGGCAAGCTCGTCGAAGGCTTCGTCGTCAACACAAAGCTCGTCGAAGGCTTCGTCGTCAACACAAAGCTCGTCGAAGTTTTCATCGTCAACAGAAAGCTCATCGGAGATTTCGCCGCCGGCTTCAGGCGCTGAGCCGGCAGCAACAAATCAGATCCCGGATCCCAATTATGTGTACAGCGTTCTTATCTCGTTTAAAGATAAGTACCCCGAAGGGACTTCATGGACAAACGAAAACAGAAGATACAGAAGCTATACCATAGCGTCCGAATACTCGTATTATGAGGGAGGCGGCTGCGCGGCGTTCGCGTTTGAGCTAAGCGACGCGGCTTTCGGAGATATTCCCCGCAGAGAACATTATAACGTATACGATATCCGCGTCGGTGATATAGTCAGGATGAACAACAACACCCATTCTGTTATAGTGCTTGAGGTGCGTTCCGATGGGGTCGTCGTAGCCGAGGGAAATTATAATTCGTCCGTTCACTGGGGAAGAAAAATTACATACGCCGAGCTTCAGGAAAACCTTACATACATCTGGACGCGCTATAAACAATAATGAGAGCATAAATAAAAACAGCGCTCCCCGAGCATTCGGGGAGCGCGTCTGTTATATTCGTTAATTAAAAATCAACCTTCTTTAAGCCCATTGATTATATCCGTAAGTCTCGAAAGGCTCGCTGTGATCTCGGTACTTGCCTTTTCCATTGTAACGGCAAGCTTCTGAACCTCTGTCGCAACTATCGCGAAGCCCTTTCCGGCAGCTCCCGCGTGAGCGGACTCGATAGAAGCGTTTATTCCCAAGATCTTCTGGTTCATACTTACCTTTGTCAGCTTTTTGTTGCTCTCGTTTGCGACGTTTATCTCAGCCGCCGCTTCGGCAATACCGTCTACAAGCTTGTCAACTATCTCGGTGTTGTACTTTTCGGAATAGCTTGCGCGTACAAACATGTTTATAACGTTTCCGAGCAGCGTCGCCGAGCCTTCAATCTCCTCGGGGGTCCTTACGTTTACCCTGTGGAGCGCGGTTATATAGCGCTCGGGGTCGATCCCAAGCTCAAGCGCTGTCGCGCGGAACTTGTTCTCATCAGGGTTCTGCGGGAGAACCTGTCCGCCGATAACGCTTCCCAGAACGGTTCCGTCCTTAAGCGTAATCGGAATGGAAAAGTCCATAAGACCCGCGTGGCACTCGTAAATTCCCGTGCACTCCGCGTCGCACTTTTCACAGCGGCGTCTGCCCTCGGTGCTTCCGCGGGTGAGGTCGATACAAAACTCCGTAAAGTTGTAGCAGTCGCTTATGTACTTTCCTTCAGCGTCGACCGCGACCGTCGCGAGACCTGTGCTCTTTGCCCAGGTGTCCATCAGACGCTCAAATTCTTCCATATCGCAAAAATCCTGAATTTTCATTTTTACTCTCCAGTCTGTATTTTATTTCGCGGGGCATACCGCGGCTGTTGCATAAAAACTACCTTTAGCACAATTATACAATATTTTTCACGAAATGTCAAGTTATTAGATTAATATTTGAGCAATTTTTTTAAATTTTTTTCATTTTTGCTATTGACAAATAAAATTTTTGGTGATATAATACAACTGTACTAACACGAATAATACAGATTGGATTTTCAATATGCCTATATTTTGACGGAAAGGAAAATTTTATGTTTACTATGCGTCTTCAGGGCGGAACGCCGATATACGAACAGCTTCGGGAAAGAATAACCGAGCTTATAATAAGCGGGGAAATGAAAGAGGGCGAAAAACTCCCCGCCGTAAGAGAAATAGCAAAACAGCTTACCATAAACCCGAACACGGTCCAGAAAACCTACGCCGAGCTTGAGCGGCAGGGGCTTATCTATTCCGTTCCGGCAAAGGGAAGCTATGTTTCGCCGCGCGCGAATTATATCGGCACTTTAAGCAAGCAGACCTCCGAGGAATTTTCCGATGCGGTAAAGACCGCGCTTTCAAAGGGGCTTTCAAAGGAAGAACTTGTTAAAATAATAAACGACGTTTCATCTGAACAGGGGTGATTTTAATGAAAAAGAATAATTTCGGAAGATATTTCTTATATAAGTTAAGTTCCCTCCGCGGATTTCTGGCGGCAAGCCTTGTACTTGCGCTTGCGGGTATCCCGACGCTTGTTACTATGCTGAAGATCTACTTCTCGCTTTATGAAAAGGAGATCACGGGCTATTGGGCGGCAAATTTCAAATACCATGATTTCGCGATGTTTATAGACGTTTACTGCGCGATGTGGATGATACTGATTTTTCTCGCGTCGTTCGCGCTGGCGGTGATCGTGCCGGTTTTTTCCTTCAGCTTTTACAACAACCGCGCGCTTACCGACACGGTAGGAAGTCTTCCGCTCACCTACAACCAGCGCTTCTGGGGAGATTTTCTCTCAGGCTTTGCGGCTTCTGTAATGCCGTACCTTATTTTATTACCTAATCTGATTTTTCTGACGAATAACATGATACCGTACAGAGAAGAGTACAGTAATTGGTATCGGGAGCACTTCGGGTATTATGCGGAGCTGCCCGGGTATATAACGCGGTACTCGCTTATGTTCGCGGTCATCCTGATTTCGGCTTACGCGTTTTCCTCGCTGATAGTTTCGTTATGCGGAAAAAAGGACTCAACGGCGATGTACCTGATTTTCGGAATGCTGTTTGTTCCGGGGCTTATACTTGTCTATACCGGCTTTCTGAACAGGGGAATGGTGGGCATTGACGGCTATACGGCAATGCTTGAGTCGATAAGCTTTATCCCTCCCGCGGGACTTATGCCAAACTTTCTTGATTTCTGGAACGGTCTGGGGAATTCCGGCTTTTCGGATTATGAAACATTTACGGAAATACCGCCCGCGGGCTATGTCGTCATATTTTTGCTTACAGTGATATACGGAGCGGGGGCGTATTTCCTCGGCAAATACCGAAAAGCCGAGCGCACGGACAGGGATTTCGTGTACGAGGGCGCGTACGCGGTCATGTCCGCAATAATCGCCGTGTGCATTCTGGGATTCGGGGCGATGTATTACGCGTTTATGCCGGACAACGCGGGATATATGATATTCGCGGTCACTATCGGAGGTATAGTATATCTCGCGCTTGCGCTATCTCACACCAAAAGCTTCAAAAATCTCCCCAAGGCGCTGATAAGATACGCGGTGATATGCGCGGCGTGCTTCGGCTTTTTCGGGCTTGCAAAGCTTACGGACAGCTTCGGGATTTCCGACTATGTTCCGAGCGCGTGGGAGATATCGAGCGTTGAGATAGACGGCGAGTATTTTTATAGCTATGACAAAAAGGGGCTTGTATACGACGACAAGGGCGCTGTCGAAGCAATTGTGGCGGGGCACAAAGAGCTTATCTCGGACAAGAGCGATCTTCAGACAGGCGAAGAGATAATATTTACCTATAAGCTGAAAAACGGATTTGTGATAAACAGACAGTACTCCACCATAGCCATAGAAGGGGATAGTATAAAAAAACTTTCCGATATTATCCATGAGCTTCCAACAAGCAGCTCGAACGTATACGGAGTTTTAGACAGCAGCGAGGATTATGAGTTCTTCCAGTTTGTCGGGGATTATAGACCTATTAACAGCGAACAGCAGTTCAGCTTTGTGATTTATTCGCCCAAGGCCGAGGAGTTTAGACAGATCCTGCTTAACGACATAAAAAATCATTATTCGGAAATGTCTTATCAATACGGCAGGGGCTTTTGCGGCGATGTAACCGCGGAATATATGAAGGACGGCGAATGGTATTCTTATCGCTACAATATCTATAACTCGTATGAGGACACAATAGCGTTTATCAAAAACCCCGATAACTGTATTACTTCGCTGGACAACGGCAACAATACCGAGCAGGAACTCGAGATAAAGTCCTGTACCGCGAAGATGACGCTCGGCAGCCAGTATATAGAATTTGAGTTCTACGCGGATAACGCGCTCGGAAAAGAGCTTCTGGCGCTTTGCAGAAACGAGACCGGCGGGGAATTATCCGAAGCGGTTTCGGTCGTAGTTGTAATGTCAAACGGAATGGGCACAAAATACTATATCAGCAAAGCCGATGAGGAAAGCGCGGTAAAGCTTATCTTGCAGCTGGCCGAAAACTATTTCGTACAGTAAGCGTTGAGGAATGGAGAGGAATAATTATGATAAAATTTGAAAACGTAACGAAAAAATTCGACGGCTTTACCGCCCTCGATGATCTCACTCTCGAAATCAATAAAGGCTCGGCATACGGGCTTTTAGGCTCGAACGGCGCGGGAAAATCCACCATGCTGAGACTGCTTACGGGAGTTTACAAAGCGGACAGCGGAGTTGTTTCCATAAGCGGAACGCCCGTTTACGACAACGCCGGGGTAAAGCAGAGGCTTATCTTTATAAGCGACGAGACCGCGCAGTATTCAAACATGACGCTCAATAACATGAAAAAGTTTTACAAGACGTTTTACCCAAACTTTTCCGATGAGATATTCACGCGCCTGCACGGAATGCTGAATCTGCCGCTTAACAAAAAGACCTCGTCGTTTTCCAAAGGAATGAAGCGTCAGGCGGCGGTCATCTGCGCCATCGCCGCGCGTCCCGAATATCTGTTTCTCGACGAGGCGTTTGACGGGCTTGACCCGTCCATGAGGATCGCCGTAAAAAAGATGATGATAGAAGCCATGGCTGACAACGAAATGACCGTAGTTATCTCCTCGCACAATCTGAAAGAAGTCGAGGAATTCTGCGATACGGTAGGAATGCTCCACCAAGGGAAGATAGTTTTCACACGCGACCTGTCCGAGCTTAAGGGCAATATCCACAAGATACAGGCTTCGTTTGACAAAGAGCTTACGAAAGAGGACTTTCCCGAGCTTGACGTACTCTATATCGAGTATACCGCGGGGCTTACCTATATCATCGCCAAGGGCGACGCGGAGGAAAACCTGAGCGCGGTCAAGGCTAAAGGACCCTCGTTCTGCGATCTGATACCGCTTTCTCTTGAGGAAATATTCATCTACGAAATGGAGGCGCTCGGATATGACAAAAACCAACTCGACAGCTGATTTTTTCCTGAAATATCTGCGGTACAAGCTCGGAAAAGACAAACTGCTGTTTTTCCTAAGCGTCATTATGGGTCTGCTTTCGTTTGTCCATTCCGCCGTCGCTCTTCTTATAATCATGGCGGACGGGAAATACACCGAAACCGAATATGATTATTGGGTCGCAACATCCGGAATAGCGCTTCTGGCGGGCGCGGTCATACTGGGGGTGGTTGTAGCGGCGGCGATAATGAGCTTTAACTTCTGCCTTCACCGCCACGAGACCGATATGCTCGGAAGCCTGCCGGTGTCTCACCGCGCTCGCTTCTGGGGAGACCTTCTCTCGGGATATGTACTGAGCGTGGTTCCGTTTTCTCTGCTCAGCGCGCTGTGTATCCCGTTTGTGGCGGCCGCGGAAAGCCATATGAATTCAACGCTTTACACCGAGTATTTCGCGTACGTCGTCCTTACAACATTTTTCTCGCTCACCCTTTTGTACGCCTTCGCCGTATTGGCGGTATCCGTATGCGGAAGAATGGCAAGCACAATCGCCTGCGTTTTTATTCTTATAACAGCGTCAATGAACGTGGTCCCCGGCGCGGCGAGATTCTTCATGGCAAGCATAGCGGGTATGCCCGCGCGGGAGATATATTACAGAATACAGGAACTAACGCCCACGCTCGATGTTTTATCTGAAAGGCTGCTTATTCTTCTGTTAAACGTGCCGCTGTTCAGCAGCGGACATTACCCGCTAAATCCCGAAACAGGGCTTATGTATACGGTCGACGAGCATCTCCGCGGTATCATCGACAATACCGCCGCGTCGGATTTTGTGAATATTATCGTATGGACGGCGGAGATAGCGGTTATTATCGCGGCGGCGTTTTTTCTCACAAAATTCAGAAAAGCCGAGCGCACGGGCGGCGCGTTCGGGTATAAATACGGCTATTACGCGGTTTTGTTTGTGACCGTCGCGGTTATATTCCTGTTTAACAGCGGCTATCTGATCGAGTCTTATATAACCACAGTGATCTTATCCGGCGTTGTTTTCTTGGTGTTCGAGATAGCCATGAGGCATGGCTGGAAGAAGTTCTGGATAGGCGCGGCGGCGTTGGTCGGCTCTCTGGCGCTGACGATGGGAGCCGCGTGGATAGTAAGAGACACAGGTGCTTTCGGGCTTAGAAACAAGCTCCCCGACGCGGACGATATCGTAACGGCGTATTTTGACGACTGTGAGTTTACTGACAGAGAGGATATCGAACAGCTTCGACTGAATCATCTTAAGTTCCTGAAAAATTACGGAAACGCCGTTGAAACGGCGGAGGGCTACGGTTATTATTCGCATGAGATAAAATATAAGCTAAAAAACGGCGAGACCTTTACACGCTGTTACGAGGCCATGTTCAATGGTGAGTCCATAACCACGATATCAAGAGAAAAATGCGAAGAAGCTCTTGAAAGCCTCCCCCTCGGTCTTAAGGACTATGAAAAACAATTGCTGCTGAATTTTGACGCAAGCAAGTATGTCGATTGCCACATTCTGCTTAAGGACGCGTTCGGAGGGGTGATACTCAAGCCCGGTAAAATGCGCGAGTTCGCGGAAATTCTTATAGGCGAATATACAAGTAACGACAAAAAAGGCAAAATAATAGGCAGCGTAGAGTTTTATGACTCGGACGACAGATACTACATCCGTCCTCTCAGGCTGGATATTTACGACAGCTACACGAAGACCGCCGAGTTTCTGAGAAATGAAAACAATATCATCATACCCGAAAACGACGGTGAAACTCTTTGCTACAGCATCAGTCACATGTTCGGGCAGGAGCCTCATTACGAGCTTAATATCCTTAAAAAGGACTTGGAAAACGAAAAGGTAAAGGAGCTTATTTCCTTGCTCACAGACAATTCAAATATATTGCACACGGACATCAGCGTTTATTCAAACGACCTGCACAATGGTCTGTATGTTCCGGATGCAAACCAAACGCGCTTTACGATGCTGGTGTTTGAGATATTCGCGGAAAGAATATCCGATAACTGATTTAAGCTGACCACTCCTTCCAAAATACCCTTATTTACATTTATTTATCCCCGTGATTTCATGCACGGGGAATTCTTTTGGATAAAAACAAAAGTTGGTTTATGGGGAATTGTCAGCGCAAAAACTCCTTGCTTGACTTGTCTGACTTGTTGTGATATAATGTAAGCAAATGTACGCGGGAGATGATTCTTCGTGGATACAAATTTGATGATGTAAAAAATTTTCTGGCTTGTGGTTTCAAAGATGGAGTTATTCGCGATTTGTGTGAAAAATGTAAGCATTCTTTTGGTATTTTATAAAAAATGCGGTGATTTTTATGACAAAGCAAGATTTTCTTGAATTTGCTTCAAAGCAAATCAAATACGGTTTTAGATCCGATTACAATCTCGATAAGCTTGATAAAAAGCTACATCAATTATACACCGATCCGTTTGATTCCCGAAAAATGCTGGAATATTATCGATGCATCGGACTGTTCGAACTTTGGCGATCCGAAAAACATTCGGGAGATGTACTTTATTTTGACTTGAGGTTTCTTGAATTAAGTAGCTTGAAGAATGTGATATACATTGAACAAGATTGCGAAAGTGTATGCTTTTGGAAAGATATAGGAAGCGTAGTCGCGTCTGCTGCAGCAATTGAAAATTCAGCAGGTACAATTGAGTACATTTTCATATCCGAAAAGGGTGTGTTTTATAACAACCGTCATTGTTTAATTGCCGATTCAATTGAAGAATTTTTTGATTATATCGCAAATGTTGAATATGATTATCACCCGATTATCGGCAATAGAATATATGATTTTTTGACTTCGGCGGGCTGGTATGAAGGGAGAACTGTGGACGTTTCCTTGATTTATGATGCTTTTCTCGAAAAAGGAATTGAGCTTACACGAAAACAGCTTGATTTTATCGCGGAATTCAGCGGACTGCATTTTTATTTTGATGATGATTATGTCGAAGTTGAATTTTTCGATCTGAAAACTCTTATCGAGGGATATCATGATTTTAATAAAGAAATCCAGTGTATCGGGAACAGGCTTTATAAAAATGCAATAAAAGTCGGACATAGATTTATGATAGGTGACGTTTATCTTGAATCGGAGGGAATCCTTTTGAATGAAGGGTATTCTCCGATGGGAAGAACGACTATGGAGTGCATAAAACGTTTATTTGATTGTGTCCCCGAGAGATGTAAACTTAAGATTGAGAAATAATTATTATACAAGTAGCTTATATAATTAAGGGCTGTTTGGCACAGTTAGTTAGCCCATTGTATTGTTAAATATAGAGTTGGAACGAACACAAATACAACTTAGGCTGTCCGAGATACAAAGCAAGATACCAACAGTGCAATTAGATGAACGAAAGTTATTGGAATTGTTATCGGAGTTCAGGGTCAGCGTTCAAAACAGGAATACATTTGAATGTAAGCGATTTATAAAGGAATTTGTTGACTGCGTTATTGTATCTGATTCAAGAATAGCGATAAAAATGAAAATATCTTCAAGCATTATTAACGGCTGTAACTACACAATAACCAAGGCTATAAACAGGCAATTTCTTCCAGATCCCAATAAAAGAACAGCAGATTGAAACACTTCAATCCGCTGTTTTTAGCCCTTGCAACCATTAGGTCGTGAGCTTGATGTCTAACCTTTACAAAAAGATTTTTTCGACAATCTATTTTTCTAATGGTATTATAACACATTTTTCGAGATTTGTTAATACATAAACTGAAACTACGGGAATAGCCTACTGCATTGTATAAGGGAATATAACAAAACACCTGCCGTTGTCCGAACCTTAGTGATTCAGATTACGACAGGTGTTCATTCAATCTTGGATATTCATATCATGAATGGTTATTTTTTTCTTCTTTTAACTCATCGTAAAGCGTGCTTAAAATGGAAATCATCTCCTTGTCCTCATCGCTTTGAAGTTTGGTTTTAGAGTAAAAACTTTCATCATATGTAACATAATATGATTCCATTGGCAAATATCGTTTAAATATTTCGTTACTACTTTTTCCGGACAGTCCGTTTTCCTTTATACGACCAGAATTTGCCTGAAAGAACGCGTTATAATCCTTTACACCATCAATCTCCAGTGTAAAATTCAGATGATCGTCATCTTCGGAGAAATAAAAAGAATAAACATACGCTTCTTCTTCGTTTTCCGGAATCACGACATTAAACGCTTCAAGAATTCTGTTTTCCTGCTCCTCATTGAATCCGACCAGCATCTTCTCTTCGTTCCACTGCATATAAGAAAAAAGATGCCGCTTAGTAGGTGTATCCTTAGTAGATATGTCCGCAGAACAGCCGCTTACACCGACTAACAAAACACATATAATAGCGACTTTTAACAGATTACTTACCATACGGTTAATAACCTTTACGATATGTTCCGCTTTCATAAGTTCAACTCTCCTTGATCAGTTGCTTGTCGGACAAACAACGAAAAAACCGTATTTTTGAGAATTCAAATGAATCGGTGTTTCAACATAAGTTTTGGCAGACAAGTCATAATCAATTTGAGTACCATAGATCGAATTTTCTTTATCCGGTTTATTGAAGCGGACCGTAATATAGATATGCCCATTCGAGGCTGCGGTATCTTCAATATAGCTGTTTTGAGGAAGCTCATACAGTTCTTCCAAAACCGCGCTTTCCTCGGATGAGATCAGGCAAAACTTGTTGCCTATCCCGCAATAGAGCTTATCTTCATAATTAAGCAAGCCCTCAATTCCCCCGCTGTATTCAAATGTGTCTGTTTTTTCAAGCGTTTTTGGGTCAATGACGTAGATCTCATTAGCTCTTCCGTTTACTACGCTGACAGCACAATACAGCTTTCCGTTTAATACACAAACAGACTCAATGCTCTTTTGAGCCTCGTATAACTGTTCGTTCATTTCCCCTGATGTCAAGTTGTAGGCGATGATCTTTGCGGTTCTGATGAGTCCTTCCTCGCTGGCGCTCTCCATAGTACCAACAATATAAGCAATATCGTCAGAGCATATAATATCCCATCCATAAATCTCAATTGCTTTTTCAATTTCAACGTCCCCGGACAAATTCTGAACAACGAAATAATTAAGATATACGCCATTTGAAGCGCCGCCGTTCATCGAAGCCACTATACGGTCGCCGTTCATAGTAATTGCGCAAACACCCGTGTACATAGGATCATCAAGCAAGTAAAATTCTTTGTAGTTTCCTTCACCGTCAACGATCAAATGCGAATTTGCGCGTGATCCGCCGATTAATTTTTTACCGTTGATAAAGTCGAGCTTCGTTCCGGCACACAATCTCACCTTGCTCCTTGATGTGAAATTTCCGTCCTCATCGATCCCACAAAGCTCGCCATTAAAAGTAAACATTTTGGAATACGCGACATAGTATTTTGTTTCTTTATCGGAAAACTCTTCACTCGGAGCACAACCCGCAAGGATTGTAAAAATCATAATCAAACCGATAAAAGCTGCCGCCTTTTTTGCAAACCTCATAAAAATAGTCCTTTCAGATGATTAGTTGCTGACTGCAACGGCTTACGCCTCAATATTGACAGCTGTATGCAAAGTGCGCTCATGAATAACACCAATCACAATCTGCTGTCGAAATCTTTTTTCAGCTTGTCGGTAGCATCTGCAATCTTAGGTGTAATTGTGTTGGTAAAACCATTAAGTTTGGACATTGTAACCTGATAATTCTTGAAATACATCGTCCGCAGATAATTTGCATTTGTAAGAAAATTTTGGAAATACTTTTTTTATAAGGGCATACATCATATATCCAACGACCACGCCAACTACATTACACAACAAATCATCAATATCGCTATCTCTGCCGCTAATGAAGATTTGGGCGATCTCCACAACAAGACTTAAGGATAACCCTATGAGTGTAGTCTTAGCCAATGTTGCTTTTTTATAGATAAACGGAAGCGCGAAGCCGAATGGAAAAAACAATGCAATATTTAAAACCAAATGAATTATGAATCCTGACGAAATCAGCCAATCAAGATGTCCGTTCAAAATGTAATACAGTGGGGCAGGCATCAAGTTGGGTACTCCAACAGTTCCCCCAAAATCCTCAAACGGATTTAGATTATGAACCATACATTTCCATAAATGTCTCCAAAATTCGGTAGGAGTCAGCAACCCGCAAATTAGAAACACACCATAACAAACAAACAGTAATCTGATAACTTCGTTAAGTCGGGATTTTTTTCTCGCATTCGCAAAAATGTTTCCAAATCTACGCCTGTGCCATACCGCCCGCACACCCCAATATATTGCACCAAATAACATAAGCACCGGCAACAAATAAATCAAAGTATCGAAGTTGCCACAATTCAAATATATCCAATCATTCAAATCAATTAGTGCTTTTTTAATGTTTTCCAAAATCATTATCTAATCGCCACTTCTCTCTTTGTATAATTCGAGGTTTTTTCCCTCTATTATATACATCTTATTTTTTATATAATTAGTAAACCCAACTATTTGTGAATTATAAAAGTTTGTTGATTTTAGATAAATCAATTATGCTATCTTTATCCAAATCCGCCAAAACCTCTATTACATAATCTCCGTTATCCCATACCACAAGTGAACGATTATGTTTATCATCACTAAAATCAATACACAAAGCCTTTCTTTATATCTCGAATAAAAGACAGCCAACTCGTTGCGCTGTTCTTCATTTTCCATAGTTGACAATA
>JAFLUG010000150.1 GCA_022508885.1 Oscillospiraceae bacterium
TCCAACTACCGTCCGCAGTTCTTCTTCAGAACTACCGACGTTACCGGCGTTATCAACCTTCCTGCTGACAAGGAAATGTGCATGCCCGGCGATAACGTAGTTATGGACGTTGAGCTTATCACTCCTATCGCTATCGAAGAGGGTCTCCGCTTCGCTATCCGTGAGGGCGGTCACACCGTTGGTTCCGGCGTTGTTATCAAGGTAAACGAGTAATTGATTGCCAATAACGATAATAAAACGCTCCCAAGAAATTGGGAGCGTTTTTACTGTATATAAAGCGATATTTTGTGGGGGCGCCGCCCCCACTCCCCCGCCAAAGGGGCATTGCCCCTTTGGAAACCCAAAATTGCGTTTATTATTTTGTACGACGACTTTTCTACAAGCAGATGTTCCCGAGAGATCGGGAGCGTTTTCTCGTCAAATGTGATAAACGCGGTCTCGTTTACGACTATATTAACAGGAGGTGGAAAAGGTGGAGGACGAAAAGATAACGGCTCTTCTTACCGAGCGCAGCGAACGCGGACTGTCGGCGCTGAAGTCCAAGTATAATCTTCTGATACTCAAGATCAGCCGTGGAATATTGCGCTCGCCGGAGGACGCGGAAGAAGTCACCAATGACACTCTTTTAGCAGTCTGGAACGGTATCCCGCCCGACAAACCGCAGAACCTCAGAGCTTATGTATGCAGGATAGCCCGGCGGAAGGCAATCGACAAGCTGCGCTATAACACGGCGGCGGCACGCAACAGTGACATTCTGACGGAGCTCGACGAGTGTGTTCCCGCGGGATATTCGGTGGAGGATAACGTTGAAAAGGCGGAGCTCGCGGCGGCTCTTAACGATTGGCTGAACACGCTTGACGACACAAAACGGCAACTATTCACACTACGGTACTTTTATATGGAAACAGTCAAAACCGCCGCGAAGTCCTGTAAAATGAGCGAGACCGCCGCGTCCACCTCCCTTCAGCGCCTACGCGAAAATCTCAAAAAATATCTTACGGAAAGGGGTCTATTTTATGAATGAGAATAAGCTAAATCCGCTGCTCGACGCTATGAGCGAAATAGACGACAGCATTATCACCAACACAAAGAAAACCAAAAAACGCCCTCTTTGGATAGTTGCTGTCGCTGCGGCCGCGGCAACGTTACTGCTTACAGGTGCGGCTGTAGCCGTGCGGAACATACATTTCAAAAGCGGCTTTTATATCGGTGATGATGACGGCTTTGAGCTGCCTTATAAAGTACCGGAAAATATGTCTATACCACCCTATGAGGAACTTATTGAAATGTGGGAGTCAAAAACTTACGCAATGAGTGACACCGGTAACGGCTACGGCGTAGCGCTGTATGTATCTCCGGACGAATTTGCTGAAACGTGCAATATACCGCTTCTTACAAGTGACAACTTTACTGATGAGGGGTGGGTCAGTTTAATGACTTCTATCTTTGAGGATGAGTATGATCATATTAATATACGCTACGCGCTTATCCATAACAACGGCGGGGAAAGAATGAATATCGTAGCTGACTGTTTTATCAATGATGAAACACAGGTTTCCAGCAGTATTGACAACCTGGAAAGAACCGATTACGAGAAATTGACGCTCAACGACGGGTCGGAAGGGATAATTTATAGGAACAACAGCCCGTACGTCAACGAATGTTATGCAACATTTGTGCGTGATGGTATTATATACTGGATTTTGACTGATCCCAGCAATACCGGCATTTACACCGGTATTGACGACATGAAACAGATACTCACCGACCTCGGCGTGCTCTAAAATAATAACGCACTCGGTTTTCCGAGTGCGTTGCTTTTTTATTACTGTCAACCGTTATCGTTCTGCTGTTTTTTCTTAGCCTCTATATCTGCGAGAGCGTCCTTTCTTGAAAGGTTGATACGTCCCTGCGAGTCTATCTCCATTACCTTTACGATAATTTCATCGCCGACGGAAACAACGTCCTCGACCTTTTCAACGCGGTGATTTTCAAGCTTGGAAACGTGAACCATGCCGTCCTTTCCGGGAGCTATCTCAACAAACGCGCCGAAGCTCATAATCTTTACGACCTTGCCCTTGTATATCGCGCCTATCTCGGGCGGGTTTACTATCGTGGTGATTACCTGAACGCACGCGTTGGCCTTTTCGAGATCTGCGCCGCAGATAAATACGTTTCCGTCCTCGTCGACGTCTATCTTCACCTCAAAGTCCGCGCAGAGCTTCTGGATGACCTTTCCGCCCTTTCCGATAACCTCGCTTATCTTGTCAACGGGAACCTTTGTGGTAAGCATCTTGGGAGCGTACTTACCGACAGTATCACGAGGCTTGTCTATCGCCTTGAGCATGATCTCGTCAAGGATATAGTTGCGAGCCTTGTGGGTAGTTTCAAGCGCGTTTTTGATTATCTCGGGAGTAAGACCGTCGATCTTTAAGTCCATCTGAATCGCCGTGATACCCTCGTGAGTACCCGCAACCTTGAAGTCCATATCGCCGAAGAAGTCCT
>JAFLUG010000151.1 GCA_022508885.1 Oscillospiraceae bacterium
ACGCCTTGCTCTTCAATGTGCTTTCGTATATGTCCGAGCAGCTCCTCACCAAAGGAAACACCGTCGCGAGCATAGATGAGTTTTATCTGTTCCTCTCGAATCTGACTGCCGTAGAGTACATCAGGAACTTCATGAAGCGCGTCCGAAAAAAAGAATCCGCGGTCATATTGGCAAGTCAGAACATTGAGGACTTCCTTGTCGAGAATGTCCGTGAGCTGACAAAGCCGCTGTTCTCCATTCCTACGCATATTTTTTTGTTCTATCCCGGAACAATTGAAATGAAAACCTATATGGAAACTCTGCAGGTTGAGCAATCGGAATACGAACTTGTAAGGTTTTCACAGCGCGGGATCTGCCTCTACAAATGCGGCAACGAGAGATATTGCCTGCGCGTCATAGCGCCCGACCATAAGGCTGCGCTGTTCGGATCGGCGGGGGGAAGGTAATTAGCACTTGCATTCCTCGGAGAAATGTGGTATAATAAGGAAAACTATGCACAAGGAGGCGGTTGCATTGAGCGAAAAGGTCTATACCATTGAAGAAATCCGGTGTAGGATATCTCCGATAGCAATGAAATACGGCGTAGAGCGTGTATATCTGTTCGGCTCGTATGCCAGAGGATGCGCCGCTGAGGACAGCGACATCGATCTCCGTATTGACAAGGGCAAACTTCGCGGTCTGTTCGCACTAAGCGGTATGAGATTGGATATATGCAATGCGCTGGATAAGAATGTGGATCTGCTCACGACAAATAGCCTTGACGAGGACTTTCTGGACAGAATACACGGCGATGAGGTGTTGATTTATGGATAACCATAATACTGGATATATAACAAATGTTGTAACAGGCGAAGGTCTGAAAGCAATGGCAGACGAGGTCCGCGGACTTGAAAATCGCGACTGTTACGGCGGTCTTATAAAATATCTGAAATCCCAATGCGGCAGCCGAATTTGCGTCCTCTACGGGCTTCGCCGAACGGGAAAAACCACAATGCTCCAACAGGCAATCGGCGAATTGCCATTGTCCGAATGCGCGTATTTAAAGGCGAAAACCACCGATACTATGGCGGATATGAACAGCGACCTTAAGCTGTTGTATAAAAACGGTTTCAGATATATTTTCATTGACGAGGTCACTCTGCTTGAGGATTTTATTGATTCCGCATCATTGTTCTCGGATATTTTTGCGGCGCAGGGAATGAAGATCGTGCTGTCCGGAACGGATTCCCTCGGTTTCTGGCTAACGCTGAATCAGGAGCTCTATGACCGCGCGGCTTTGATACACACCACATTTATTCCCTTTCACGAACACAGCCGACTGCTGAAGATCAATGACCTCGACGAGTACATCCGCTATGGAGGAACATTGCGCGCGGGAGAAACCGATTTTGACGATAAGGAGCTATTTGCCGATGAGGTGAGCTTCCGCGATGATGAGTCCACCCGCAGATATATTGATACTGCAATTTGCAGAAATATTCAGAACAGCCTCGCTTTTTATGAAAACGGTGGGCATTTCAGGCATTTGTACGATCTGTATAAGGCCAACGAGTTGACAAACGCCATTAACCGTATCGTAGAGGATATCAACCACAGATTTGTGGTTAATACCATAATAGAGAAATTCAAATCCCATGACTTAGGAACAGCGGCGGCAAATCTGCGTAAGGAGCGCAGCGAAGAACTGCGCACAGATATCTTTGACCGTATAGACATAAACGCGGTAACCGAAAGGCTTATGGCGATTTTAGACATTCACAACCGGGAGAATCAGAAAATCGGTATTACCGAGGCACATATTGAGGAAATAAAAGAATATCTGAAAGCCCTGGATCTGATCGTTGACTGCCCTGTTGAATCCACCGTCCAAAACGCGGAGCCGACGGAGCATATCCTGTTTACTCAGCCCGGAATGAGATTTTGTCAGGCACAGGCACTTGTACACTCGCTTATGAAAGACGCTGTTTTTTTGGCGGCAAGCGAACATGAGAAGGATATTGCGGCGGCAAGAATACTTGACGAGGTGCGCGGACGAATGACCGAGGATATTGTTCTTCTGGAAACCGTAAAGCAGCTCGGAAAGAAATTCAAGGTGTTCAAGCTTCAATTCGCGAGAGGCGAGATGGATATGGTCATATATAACCCAGATTCAAACTCCTGCGAGATCTATGAGATAAAGCACAGCGCCGAAGCTGTTCCCGAGCAGTACCGACATCTCGTAGACTATGAAAAATGCGCGCTTACCGAGCAACGTTTCGGTAAAATTACGAAACGGACGGTCTTGTATAACGGCGAGAACTTTACAGAGGAAAACGGTGTTGAATACAGAAATGTAAGCGAATATCTGAAACTCTTGCCGCAATTCGCGCAGGATATGGCTCAAAATCTCAGACAGACCGATGGAATGCGATTCGGTTGCTAAAAGCATTGTTAAACGCCCGACAGTAATGTCGGGCATTATTTTTTGAAAGGAAACCACTATGGCAGTACA
>JAFLUG010000152.1 GCA_022508885.1 Oscillospiraceae bacterium
TATTCCCAAAATGCCGCGCCGATACCAATAACGGTCATAACTATTCCGACCGCGAGATATTTGATCTCCATACGCTCATTTGCGATAATATCCGCGCTGTCGGTGTAGCCGAACGGAGTTATATATTTCAGAAATTCCGCGTTTTCGGTAAGGTTTGCGATGATATTTAGAAAGTAGAACGCCGCCGCAAGTCCCAAGCCCAGACCAAGCCCGCCCCTGCCGATAAACGCGGATATCCCGAAGCATATCGCGGCGATCTCGATCTGCATTATGAAGTGTGCCGCAAACGTCAGCGCAAACGGTCTGATATCGGGAGATTCGCCGATAATTATTGTAGATAATACGGTAATGACGACTGCCGCCGCGTTGAGTATAACGATCTGCGTGATCACGGAAATGAACTTCTGCGCGACAACGCTCTGCCTGCTTACGGGGTGCGTCAGCAGGAATTCGGCGGTATGCTCACGCTCCTCTTTGGACAGCGACGAAATTCCCGTCAGCGCCGCGAAGAACGCGCCGCCCAATCCGAGAACGTTCCCGCACTCTATCCCGAAAAATCCTATAAATTCGCCGAAATTTATCTTGTCCATTCCAAACGCCGCGGAAAATCCGCCCATATTCGCAAACGCCTCGCTTATGCCGTCCATTTGCTTTGACATTTCGGGATAAATGAGAATACATACTCCCAGCATAAACGCGATGACTGATGTCCAGATAATAAGTGAATTGCGCCCCTGCCGTATTTCGTGCTTAAGAATTGTCATCTTAATTCTCCTTGTAATAATGCATAAAGATCTCCTCAAGATCAGGTTCGGTAATGCTTATGTCGGTTATAGGCAGCGGCGCGAGCGCGTTAAGAAGCTCACGCGGTTCGCCGCTGTACAGGAATTTTACAGTATCACCGTCAAACTCAACATTTCCTGTTCCGTTCATCTTTGGAAGCTCGGATATGCCCGACAGCGTAACTTTTTTCGCGTTGGTGTGTATGAGATTTTCCACACGGTCACAAACCAACAACCGCCCCTCACGTATTACTGCGGCGCGCTTGCAGTACTTCTGTATCTCGGAAAGGATATGTGAGGATAGGAATATTGTGGCTCCCTCGGAATTGCGTTCCTCTAAAACCGCGTAAAATTCACGCTGCATCAGCGGATCGAGACCGCTTGTCGGTTCATCGAGAATACACAGCCGCGGCTTATGCTGCAGGGCGCAAACGATAGAAACCTTTTTTCGGTTTCCGAGTGAAAGCTCGGATATTTTTTTGCTTGTGTCCAGTTCCAGTCTTTCGCAAAGCCGCGCGGCTTCCTTTGCACAATCTTTTTTTCTTAATTCCGCGGAATACTTTATAACTTCGCGCACTTTCATTCCGTGATAAAAATTTGCCTCGGACGGCATATAGCCGATATCCGCGAGAATATCCGTTTTTCCGACGTCTTTTCCGAATATTTTTGCCGTTCCGCTTGTTTGGGAAATAAGCCCTGTGAGTATTCGGATAGTGGTGCTTTTTCCCGCGCCGTTCGGACCGATAAATCCAAAGAAGTCCCCCTCGGCAACAGTCAGATCAATATCGTTTATTCCCCGCGACTTGCCGTAAAATTTCGTCAGTGAAACCGTTTCGACAGCGTTCATTTTTCGTTCCCCTTTTTCAAATATATTTTCTTCCAGAATTTTAACATATCCTCGAAATCCTTTTCAAGCTTCTGTACGTCAAGCTCGCCGTCCCATTGGATTATTTCCCAGAGATAACCCTCCGAGGCAAGGTACATTTCCCGATACATCATGTTAAGGTCAAAGCCATCAACAAAATCGTTCGGATCGACACGCGACAGCGCGCCCTGCGCTTTTATATCAAAGTATTTTTGATAGCTGTCGTGTATCGCCGGGCTGACCTCCGGGTCTTTCTCGTAGAACGCCTTGAGCACAAACGCGGTCATGCTGCGGTATTTCGTCATCATGTGTATTTTAGCCCGCATACCGCGTTCCATCATCTCGAACAGATCGGTCGGCTCATAGCAGCCGTATTCGGTAAGGTATTCTATAGTTGTTTTGCAGGCTTTATCCCACAAGAAAAGGTACAGCTCACGCTTGTTGTGAAAATAGTGGAACAGCAGCGACTTGCTTATCCCCGCGCAGTCGGCGATCTCGTTCATTGGACTTTTCTTGTAGGAGTTCTGCGAAAACACAAGAAAGCCCGCGTTGATTATTTTCTGCTGCTTTTCCTCGGGCAGCGAATAGAATTTTTCGTTCATCTGCTTCACCTGTTTTCTAAATGCTATTGTCCGTATCGGTCAATTATATTATAAACCCGTTGACCGTTTTTGAGAAGACCCTTTGCAAAATTTTGTTTTTCTTTTAAAGCCTATAAAATTGTAGAAGTTTGTTTTAGGGCTTCGGGCTACCTAAAACATTTTTGAGGGGGTATCGCCTCAAAATGGAAGAAAGTGGAGTGGAATACGACACTTTCTCTGCTTGCTATACATTCTTCAA
>JAFLUG010000153.1 GCA_022508885.1 Oscillospiraceae bacterium
GCCTTGTCGTCCGAAAAGTCGATAAAGCGGCTCATCTGCTTTTTAAAGCACGCGATGTTATGGTCGATGTCCTCTTTTGTAAGCATTTTGCGCATATCGCTTTTTCCCGACGGGTCGCCTATCATTCCCGTGCCGCCGCCCAGAAGCGCAATGGGCTTATTTCCCGCCATCTGCAGGCGCTTCATAAGGCAAAGCGCCATAAAATGCCCGACGTGCAGAGAATCCGCCGTAGGATCAAAGCCGATGTAAAACGTCGCCTTTCCCGTGTTTATCATCTTGCTTATTTCTTCCTTGTCCGTCACCTGCGCGATAAGTCCGCGCGCGACAAGCTCGTCGTACAACTCCATATTATACTTATAACCTCTTTTCCAGATGTATGGTCGTTGGGATCATTCCCATTCTTTCAAAGAATCTCCGCGCTATGCCGTTATACAGACTCACGCTGGCAGAAATGCAATTGGCGTAATTTCCTTTTGCAAGCTTGCACACCTGATCAATAAGCTCTTCGCCTATTCCCTTGCCCCGCGCATCTTCCGCCACAACAATGCTGATGATTGTTACGGTGCCGTCGCTGTTTTCCATTGCGCTGTTTTTATCGGGCAGCATATAAGTAATATAACCGTCAATTGTATTATCATCGTTTTCATGACAGAGCGCATTAAAAATATCCGTAGCCTCCAAAAACCATTTTACCCTCTTTTCACAATCCTCATCGCTGAGCACGGTATACACTACCGGATCAAGATTATTATGAAATACCAGATAATCCTTATAAAGTTTTGCTAACGATTTAACATCATCCATAGTTGCTTTTCTAATCATAGTTTACCTCCGTTAATATAATTCTCATAAATTCCTGTTTTCCTGATATAAAACCAAATTTCACTGACAGATGGCGAGATATTTGCATCTCACGGATAACACCCTCTTTCAAGATTCAATTAAAAAAGCCCTCTCCGAGCGAAAGCTCAAAGAGGGCGAAAAACCGCGGTACCACCTCAGTTTGCGGCAAAAGCGCCGTCTCAAACAGCTTTAACGGGCTTACCCGTGCCTGCTACTCAGAGCCGCAAAGCTCCGTTCGCAAAGCCGCTCGGGGAGGTAATTCGCTTACGCTTCCCTGCCGCCTCGCACCTGCCGGCGGCTCTCTGAAAGGGCTTTTCGTAAACTACTGATTTCCCGTCAACGCTTTTAAATATCTAACTGATTATAGCACACATATTTTATTTTGTCAAGTGGTTTTATAACAATATTTACACCATATCACAGCAGGTCGGCTATCTCGTAAATCAGCCGCTCTGATTTTTCCCAGCCGAGACACGGGTCGGTAATAGACTTTCCGTAAACACCCTCTTCTATCTTCTGACAGCCGTCCTCGATATAGCTTTCTATCATCAGACCCTTTACCGTTTTTTTGACATCGTCTGAATGCCTCATAGAGTGCAGGACCTCTTTGGCTATTCGTATCTGCTCGAGATACTGCTTTCCGGAGTTTGAGTGATTTGTATCGACGATTATCGCGGGATTTTCAAGTCCTTTTTCCTTATAAAGATCACAGCAGAACTGCAAGTCCTCGAAATGGTAGTTGGGAAGCGACTGTCCGTGCTTGTTCTGCGCGCCGCGGAGAATAGCGTGAGCGAGGGGGTTTCCGTCCGACTCTACCTCCCAGCCCCTGTATACAAACGTATGCGCCGCCTGAGCCGCCTGAATTGAATTGAACATGACCGAAAGCGTGCCGCTGGTAGGATTTTTCATTCCGACTGCGCACTCCATTCCCGAAGCGACAAGGCGGTGGTGCTGGTCCTCAACCGACCGCGCTCCTATCGCCACATACGACAGAATATCTGAAAGATAGCGGTAATTTTCCGGGTAAAGCATTTCGTCCGCCGTGGTAAGGTGAGTTTCCTCGATCACCCTCGCGTGAAGCTCACGAATTTTAATAATGCCCTCAAGCATGTCCTCTTCTTTGGTAGGGTCGGGCTGGTGGAGCATTCCCTTATAACCCATGCCGTTTGTGCGGGGCTTTCCCGTGTAAACACGCGGGATTATGAGAATTTTGTCCTTTACCTTATCAGCCGCCTTCGCGAGCCGCGACGCGTAGTCTAAAACCGACTTTTCGTTATCAGCCGAGCACGGACCGATTATAAGCAAAAACTTGTCCGAAGCGCCCGTAAATACGTCCGCTATTTCCTTATCACGCTTTGCCTTTACCGACACTACCGTTTCGGACAGCGGATGCATTTCCTTTATTTCCTGCGGAATAGGAAGCTTTCTTTTAAATGTCATTGACATGATGATTTTTCTCCTTTGTAAATAATCCAACTTATTGTAACACAATTCCTTAAAATTGTCAATTCCATTCCAAATTTTTTTCAAAAAGCCCTTGACAAATTTCTCTCCTTATGATATAATTCTATTGTTGCGATGCTGATATAGCTCAGTTGGTAGAGCACATCCTTGGTAAGGATGAGGTCATCAGT
>JAFLUG010000154.1 GCA_022508885.1 Oscillospiraceae bacterium
AAGTATGTACAAAGTTTATATTGACTATCAAAATAAGCCTGTTATATAGATTTGGGGTGAGATCATGCTTCGCGCTTATATTTACAAAATATTACGTTCGTCGCTTACCTATGTGGGCATTTTAGGTACAGTCTTTATATGTTCAACACACATCATGACAAATTCGCTTTCAAACAGCGTCAGTGTGCTGTATCATATGGACTTGTTCTTCGGACTTGACCAGACGCGAAAGCCGCTTACGCTCTTTGCGGCTCTGCCGTTTGCGGGAAATTTTGCGGAGGAATGGGAAAGCGGAGTTTCAACCCAATGCGCCGCGCGCTGCGGAGTAAAAAAATACCTCGCCGCAAACGCCGTCCTATGCGCCGCAGTATCATTTCTGACAGTACTTATAGGAATGTTTTTGTTCGCGTGGATCTATTCGTTTTTTATTCCGTTTTACGAACCAAACAATAATATCGACAATTACGATTTCGGGTACATTGCGGCAAACGGAATGCCGTGGCTGTACTACGCGATACGCGTTTCAATATACGCTCTGAGCGTCGCGATGTGGTGTATGACGGGACTGCTTTTGTCGGCGCTGCTTCCAAATAAATTTGTGGCGGTATGCACGCCGCTGATTACAAGCTACGTTGTAGAGCGTTTCACAATAGGACTGCCGGGAGATTTTAATTTGTGGTATCTGTCGCTCGGCAGGCTGAAAAGTGATAACGAAGTATTTAAACTGTTATATATTGTGGGAGTTTTTATGCTGCTTTCGGCAGCGCTTGGCAGCGTATTCTGGTTCATCGCGGAAAAGAGGCTTCAAAATGAGTTCACTTAAATCAATATGGGCGGTATGCGCTCAGAATTTCCGAAAATGGCGTACCGACTACCGCATCTGGACGATTGCTGCCTTAATGCTCATTATGGTCGCAATTTACACGGACGATATGCGAAAGATCGCTAACGAGATCGGAACGGAAGTTCCGATATGGACGTTTCCGTTTCTATATTCGCAGTTTCACACCAAGCTTATTTTCACACTACCCGTTATGCTTCTGTTTTGCTCGGCGCCGTTTATTGACGAAAACCAGACGTTTGTGATAATGCGGGCCGGACGTACTAAATGGCTGTGCGGACAAATGCTGTACATTATAATTACAAGCGCGCTGTATTATGTTTTTCTGTTCGCGGCGACGCTGCTTATGACTGTTTTTTCCGGCGAGAAAACTCTCGGTTGGGGAAGAACAATTATAACCGCAGCGAATTCGGGTATAGCCCATGCTGTTGGGGCTCCGTTCATTGATGTTTCAAATTTTGTGACAATATATTTCTCTCCGCTTCAGGCGGTATGGTTTACATTTATTTTATCGTGGCTAAGCGCGGTATTGATAGGGGCGGTGCTGTTTTTGTGCAACTGTCTAACCGGCACGAGAATAGTCGGAATGGCAATAAGCTCAACTCTCGTGGTATTTCCCGCGCTTGTAAAAAACGGCGGTCTGCCGCAATTTTTGTGGTTTTCTCCGATATCGTGGAACACCTTGGACAATGTTGACGTCGGAGGACTTACGACAAATCCGCCGTTTTACTATTGCGTAGGCGTTTACTGCGGACTGATAATACTGCTTTTTGCAGCTGTGTTTATTTTCGGCAGAAAGAAAAATCTCGACAAAAAGGGTTGATTTAAATGGATATTGTAATTTCGATAAATAACGCCGTGAAAAAATTCAGGCAGGCAGTGGTATTGGATAATGTTTCGGCAGAGTTTGAGCGCGGTAAGGTCCACGGACTTATAGGGCGCAACGGGAGCGGAAAGACCATGCTTATGAAGTGCATCTGCGGTATTGTCCCACTTACCTCGGGCAGTATTTCGGTGGACGGAAAGGTCATCGGTAAGGACACGGGAATTCTGAAAAACGCCGGAGTTATCATTGAAACACCGGGATTTCTTCCGGGTTATTCTGCATACGACAATCTGAAATTTTTAGCGTCAATAAACCGCAAAATAGGTAAAGATGAAATTAAGGCGGCAATCAGGAGCGTGGGCTTAAATCCCGACGACAAGAAGCACGTCGGAAAATTTTCACTTGGAATGAAGCAGCGTTTAGGACTCGCACAGGCGATAATGGAAGATCCCGATCTGCTTATTCTCGACGAGCCGATGAACGGCTTGGACAAAGAAGGCGTAAAGGATATGCGGCAGTATCTGCTTGACCTGAAAACGCAGGGCAAAACAATTCTGATAGCATCTCACTCCGCTGAAGATATTGACGTGCTTTGCGATACGGTTTGCGAGATGGACAAGGGCGTGTTGACGGTGGTGAGATAAATAAATCCCCTGTCGTGACGCTGCCTTCAGGTGCTAGTGATCGCGAGGTCGTGTGGGTTCAAGT
>JAFLUG010000155.1 GCA_022508885.1 Oscillospiraceae bacterium
GAGGTAGCGAGTTCGAGCCTCGTAATCCGCTCCAGTTCACAAAAACTCCCCTTGCTTTTGCAAGGGGAGTTTTTGCAGTTGAAAGTTGACAGTAATGAGTAAACAGTAAAGGTATCCGCTTCGCAGTGTGCAAGCCTTGGTTGAGCGGCGTCCTTGCCGCGCACCGATACTTTTTACTGTTTACTGTCAACTGTACACTGCCAACTCCCCGAAAAAGCAAGCCCGATTTTTGTTAAATGTCACAAAAGAATTTGTATAAATGTACAAAATTGCGCGAATAGTATCAAGTATCGCGAAATTGTGCCGATATAATATATGTATAACTATATATTGAGGAGGGATCTGCGTGTATTTTCCTGCAACAAACACCATAGGCTGTTACGCCAACACGATCAATAACGCCAAGCTCGCCGGCAGCGGGATAGCGCAGGCGTACAATAATTCCGCCTCCTCAAAAAGGGATTCCTGCAGCTTTTTGGGGAAAGCGGCTTCCGCGTATAATTCCCAAAGCGCCGCGGCAGAGAAAAGCTCTGCAGTCTCGGATAGTTCCTCTGCCAAAAATGAGGATAAGAGCATTACCGAGATGATCCGCGAACAGATGGAGAAGATCGACAAGCTGTGTTCTCAAAAGGAATACGACAAGGACAAGGATTCTAAGCTCATCGCTATCCGCTGCAAGATGAACAGCGGAGTGGGGCTGAGCCTTACCGAACAGCAGTATCTTCAAATCAAAGACCCCGAGACCTATTCCAGTTATCAGAAGATCAGCACCGTTCGGAAAATGTACAGATGCTCGCTGAATTCCTGCAGGACTAAGGACGACGTAAACGCCATGCGGCTGTCGAACTCGCTGTCCGCGCTTAAGGAGTATAAGAAAGCCATCCGCGGAGGCGGCGACGGCTCGGAGATCAGGGCGCTCAACGCGTCTTTGGAAAGAGAACTGAGCGATTTCGCAAGGTCGGGAGGATATCAGAGGCTTCCCACCACAGCAGAGTGCAACAAGTTCGACGCCGATCTCGCGAAAGCCCGCAAATACGAGCGCGAAAAACGCATCCAGAAAATGCGCGATCCCACAGGCAAGGACACCAAAAACAAGAAAACCTTGGGCGACGGAAAACGCACGGTCGCGCAGGTGATGAATTCTCCGCTCGGGCGCAAGGTGCTCGCTTCCAGGAGAAAGTCGGTCAGCTGCAACTGCGGAACCTCGCTGAAGCTGGCGTCAAAGATGGATCTGAAGGCTTAAAGGCTGAATGTTCCCAAAAAAACAAAAACAGTTTTACGGGAACTTAAAAAATGCTGCAAATTTGATTTTAAATAATAGGAGGAATTTATTATGCATGAGGATCTTGCAAGAGCAAAGGATTTAATGAAGGAAAAGGGCTATACCTGCGTTCTGACCTTCGGAGAGATCACCTATACCAGCGACGAGGAGGGACTCAGACCCCTGCTGGACTGGATGTACAGCGGCAACAAGTTTGCGGGTTACCGCATGGCCGACAAGGTTATCGGCAGAGCGGCGGCGTTCCTTAATATCCTTCTGGGAGTGCGCGAGGTTTACGCCGACGTTATGAGCGAACCCGCGAAGGCGATTCTCGAGGAAAATAACATCACCGTAAACTACGGAACGCTGGTTCCCGAAATACTCAACAAGACCATGGACGGACCCAATCCGCTGGAGACCGCGGTAGACGGTATAACCGACGCGAACGATTCGATCATGGCCATCGAGCTTGCGATCAAGAGAATGAACAGATAATAAAACGCCCCGAAGAGGCTTCCACCGCTTCGGGGCGCAGTTTATTATGTTGATTTGAGTCAAACGTAAATTGCTGTACGGTTATTGAATCGACTGAGATAAATTAGAATTTATAGTTGCTTTCTTTTTATATATTACAATCAAAAAATAAATTAAAGGAATAATAATAGCAAATACCCACAATTTATAATCTGATAACCATAATGCTTCATTCTTTTCATTGTTTAGAAGAATTTGTATCTCTTTGCCATAAAAAGATTCCACGTAATCAAGTTTTCCTTGTATCGTTTTATTTTTTACAATCACATCTTTATGTAAAATACCGCTTTCATCATAGCATGACACAAATATGACACCATCAGGAAGTCCAATAAAATCTATTGTCGCATTAGTTTTATAAGTATATGATTTTCTTTCTGATAAACTATTTACTAGCTGAATAACAACTAATAACTCCAATATCAAAAATACTAAAGATAAAATAACAGCCTTCTTATTAGCAAGTGCATTTAACATAGACATCACCTC
>JAFLUG010000156.1 GCA_022508885.1 Oscillospiraceae bacterium
TGACCGGAGCATTGGAACGCGGCGCGGCGATAGTCGTTCCCGATAAAACACTTGCCGTTAAGGTAAATGAGGCAATGCGCCGCGAGGATTGGTCGGAGCTTCGCGGGTATATTGTCGGAGTAATGGACGGAAATATTTCGGATATGTCGGGAAATGCGTTTGACGAACTTTGCAAGGAGTATGAGTGCGAAAAGCTGAGCGAGGTTTTGTACGACAAGGTAAAAGCCGAATATGATAAATTCATTTCGGATATGCAGAAAGAGCCTGCCGGCGTTGTGATCGAGTCGGCTTATGAGATAGTTTGGAAAGATAACATTACACAATACCTTGAAAATGAAAATCCCGATCTCTCTCCAAAACAATATGCCGCGCTTATTTCTGCCGATAACGCGCTGGAGCAGATTTATTCGGATTGGGTATCCAACGGCGAGCTTCACAGCTATGACGATATAGGCACCGCGCTTGAATATACGGCAGACGCTATTTCGTACTCTCGCGAACGTGAGCAGAAAGAGCCGCCGCCCGTAATTCCCGAAATAAAAGCGGAAGATATTCCCGCGCCGACCGCGCCCAAGCGCAAATCGAGATAAGGAGGTCAATATATGGCAAGAAAAAAGTATACACGCGAAGAAGCGGCGGCTTATAAAGAGCGCAAGCAGGCTGAAATAGACGAGATGATAAAGCGCATTGACGAGGGCGTTAAGGCGGTTTTTGAGTCGGATAAATATAAGGAATATCTGAAATTCGCTTCAAAATTCACCGACTATTCCGCGCGGAACACAATGCTTATCAATATGCAGCGCCCCGACGCGACGCTGGTTGCCGCATACGGCAAGTGGAAACAGCTCGGCAGACAGGTCAATAAGGGCGAAACGGGAATATCCATTCTCGCGCCCGTGATGTACAAGACTAATGAGTATATCGAAACGCAGAAGCCCGCGCTTGATGAGTTTGGAAATCAGCTTTACAACGATGACGGAACGGAGAAAATGGAAACAATAGAAACTCCGCTTACGGGAATGGCATTTAAGACAGTATATGTTTTCGACGTTTCGCAGACGGACGGAAAGGAGCTTCCCGATCCCGTGAGTGAGCTGACAGGTGATGTTGATCCGGCGCGTAAAGAAGCGGTGTTCGCGGCGATCAAAAAAGTCACGGGTATAGAGGTCGAATTTAAAGACATAAAGGGCGGCTCAAAAGGCTATTACAGTCCGACAGAGGATAAGATCGTCATCAAGACGGGAATGAGCGACGCGCAGACCTTGAAAACCGCTTTTCACGAAGCGGCACACAAGCTGCTGCACGATCCGAAAAGCCAAATTGTTACCGTAAAATCTCCGCGAAACGAAAAAGAGGTGCAAGCCGAGTCGGTCGCGTTTATGGTCGCGGAGAAATTCGGTATGGATACCTCGGATTATTCTTTCCCCTACATAGCTTCGTGGAGCGAGGGCAAGCAGCTTGAACAGCTTAAAAACGCATTGCAGGAAATTCAGTCGGCGGCAAAACAGATCTCGAACGCTGTCGAGTCGGAGCTGCTGAAAATGCAAAAACGGCACTTGTCAATTGACGAGAAATTAGCCGATACCGAGCTTAACAATATCCAGAAAGCTGAGTTTCTGATTGAGGATATTGCCGACAGGGGCGTGGTATTTTCGGAGGAAGATACGAATAAAATCCTTGAATTTGCGGAGCAGCACGAGGATATTTATGAAACGGCTGTTTTTGTTGAAGATATGGAGCGGATACAAAAACAGCGTGACAATTACGGCTACGATTTCACTTATATGACACCGATTGATACCAAAGATGAAGCGTTAGCCGCGTTTGACAGAGGGGAGGCAGTATATCTGCTTTATCCCGACAATACCGAGGGAATGGCGGAAAACCGCGAGGATATTGAGAATTTTGACGGTTATTTCGGCATTGAGAAAGAGCCGAAAGCAGAAATTGAGCGCGGTAATGATCTGATCGACGTTTCAAAAGACGTTGCGCTGGAGATGTGGGATAAGAACACAGACGTTTTTATTGACGGTATTCCCGCCGACAGCCGCGAAGATATTGCGAACGCTCCCGATACCGCAAAATTCTCGGTTTTGGAGTATCAGTATTCGGCAGAGTTGGATTTTGAAAGAACTAATGGAGGGAACACAATGGCAAGAAATAATTATAACAACGGATACGGTCAGCAGAATTACGGGCAGTCCGCGCCGACAAACCCGAATGTTATCGGGAATACGCCGTATAATCAGCTTGGCG
>JAFLUG010000157.1 GCA_022508885.1 Oscillospiraceae bacterium
TCAGTCTGTTCCATATATCCTCCTTGAAAAATGTATTTACCATATTTGTGGAAATGATTGACAGCGCGGCACAAGTGTGGTATAATGTTATCATCTCCACAATTATCGTATTTATTATTATCATACCATAATAGTGGAGAGATGTCAAGAGGTTTTTGAAATATTTTTTGCAAAGGAGGAACAACTTATGAAGAACAACGATGTACGCACGACAACAAAGAAAAAGAAAGTTTATCTGTATGAGATCGCCGAGGTATTGGGCATAGGCGAAACTACATTCTGCCGCCACCTTCGCAAGGAGTTATCCGCCGCGCAGAAGGACGAGATTTATGCCGCTATCGACATTATTGCAGAACAGAAAGAAAAAACGGGAGAGGAACAGTTAAAGGGGGAGTGCAGATGAAGAAACCCACCCCAAAGGTAATTGTAAAGCCGCACTACATAGGCTCCGAGCCGCAAGGTCACATTTTCAAGCGGGTATTCACAAATGAAATTCAAAGAAAAATAAAGCTGCGCGAAAAGGGCGCAGCCGAAAAAACTACTTGAAAAATTTGGACAATCGGTGTATAATGATAATGATGATGTTTATACACTCGGTTGTCCTTTTTGCGAAAGGAGTTAATTATGGGACAACCAAAGACTTATAATGCCGCGCTGTATCTGCGTTTATCCAAAGACGACGGCACCGAGAACGAAAGCTCGTCCATTCAGACGCAGAAAGAGATGCTAACACGCTACTGCCGAGAAAACGGCTTTGTTATCGCGGATTATTACATTGACGACGGGTATTCCGGCAAGAACTTTGAAAGACCCGATTTCAAGCGTATGATAGGCGATATTAAAGAGGGCAAGGTCAACTGCGTGATAACAAAGGACTTGTCGCGGCTTGGGCGAAACCACATTGAAACAAGCCTTTACATTGAGGTGTATTTCCCCGAAAACGGTGTGCGTTATATCGCGCTTACGGACGGTGTAGACACTTACAACAACACAGCTATGGATATTACGCCGTTCAAGAACTTACTGAACGATATGTACATTCAGGACATTTCGCGGAAAGTAAAGTCGGCGTTATTAACAAGGCAGAAACAGGGGAAATTCATAGGGGTCAAAGCACCGTACGGCTACTTGAAAGACCCGAACGACAAAAACCACCTTATAATCGACGAACGCTTTGCGCCGATCATCAGACGCATTTATGCTATGGCGCGTGACGGAATGGGTCTGCATCAAATAAAAAAGGTGCTGCGCGCCGAGAAGATACCTCGCCCCGCCGCGGCAGCCGCGGAGATGTTCGACCACTTTGAAAGGTATTGCGATACAGACGAGCGAGTTTACGCTTGGTCTATGGGGTCTGTTCGTGAAATACTCCAAAACCCCGTTTACAAGGGCGCGATCCGCGGACAGAAACGCCCGAAAATCTCTTACAGGTCTGAAAAAAGAAAAAATCGCGCGGACGCGGGAACATTCGTTGTTGAGGGTATGCACGAGCCGATCATAGACCCCGAGGAATGGGAGCTTGTGCGCCGCCTGATAACGGCGAGAAAGCGCACGATAAGCCCGAACACAAAGCCGTACAACAACATATTCAGCGGTCTGATAAAATGTGCGGACTGCGGTTACGCGTTGACGGCATCGCGGTCGAACAAGACTTGGAACGATGACGATATTAACGCGAACTATGATTACTATTGCAATTCGTACCGCACCGAGGGAAAAGCCGCCTGCACAAAGCACAGGATATGCGCGAGCGAACTGCACAGGGTAGTTTCAGAGGACATCAAACGCCTTGCCGCCGAAGCCCTTGACGATGACGAGGGAATGATCGCAAGCATAATCGAGAGCCTCGGAAATGCCGACAAGGAGCAAGCCAAACGCGCCGAAAGGGAAATTAAAAAGGCTCAAAAGCGGCTTGCGGAGCTTGACAAGCTGTATGCTAAACTGTACGAGGACAACGCAAACGGCAGCATAAGCGGACGCAATTACAAGACCTTGACCGCGAACTACGAACGGGAACAGGCAGAACTTGAAAGCAAGATCGACGAATTGAGCAAGACCGTTTCCACAAGCCGCGAGAGCGACGAAAACGCCGCCAATTTCGTCGATCTGATCAAGGGCTATTCGGACATAAGCGAACTTACTCAGGCACTCTTAAACACGCTTATAGACCGAATTGAAATCCACGAGCCGGAAGAAATTGACGGTGAGTATGTGCAGCTCGTTGATATTTACTACAAATTCGT
>JAFLUG010000158.1 GCA_022508885.1 Oscillospiraceae bacterium
TTGATATAGAAACAAGTCACCCGACTGCGACATATAAAGGTGAACATTTTATCATCTCAGCAGGCCCCTTTCTCATAAAAGCTAACACAGATAAATATAATCTTGAGGTGTAAAGACTTGATCGTCATAAATTCTGATTTATGTGTGTAACCGAATTATAAACCAATCCCCGAAGCAATCATCAGACTGCTTCGGGGATTCTGTTAAAACTCCTCTTTAACAATATAGATCGGTCGTTGCTTGACCTCGAGATAAGTCTTGCTGAGATACGACCCTAAGATTCCGATGCATAAAAGCTGTATCCCTCCGACAAACAAGACCGCGCATATCACAAGCGGCACTCCCGCGAACGCGTCCCCGAAAGCGGCAGTTCTTACGATTATAAAAATCAACAGCGCAAGCGCCAGAACGCAAAAGAGCATTCCGAAGAAGAAAGAAAGAGTAAGCGGCATTGTAGAAAACGCCATTATTCCCTCAAGCGAGTATAAAAACAGCTTTCGAAACGACCATTTCGTTTCTCCCGCGGCGCGTTTTATATTCTCGTATTCTATCCACTTTGTGTCAAAGCCGACCCAACCGAAAATTCCCTTTGAAAAGCGGTTGTATTCCTTCATTGACAAGATCGCGTCGCAGACTTTTCTTGTCATCATGCGGTAGTCGCGCGCGCCGTCAACAATATCGGTTTTAGAGATATTTCTCATAAGCCCGTAAAACCTTCTCGCAAACCACGAGCGTATCGGCGGCTCGCCCTTGCGGTCTACACGGCGCGTTCCGACAAAGTCCTGTCCGCTTTCGATATAAGAATACATTTCGGGCAAAAGCGCGGGAGGGTCCTGCAGGTCCGCGTCCATAAGCACGACAACGTCGCCGTTTGCTTTTTCAAGTCCCGCGTAGATCGCCGATTCTTTTCCGAAGTTTCGCGAAAATGACACGAGATGGACCCGCTCATCGTTTTCGCGCAGTGTTTTTACAGCCTGTGCTGTTTTGTCGCGCGAACCGTCGTCCACGAAAACAAACTCAAATTCAATTCCTTTTTCGTGAAAAAACCTCTCCTGCTTAAGCGTTTCCGCGTAGAAAAGCGGAACGCTTTCTTCTTCGTTATAGCAGGGTACGACAATGCTGAGAGTATTGGTGAAAACAATTGAGTTGTTCAAGGTCTATTCTTCCTTATTCCTTATCGGTATTGTCTGTATTTTCGGAAACGGTCTGCCTGAATTCCATCGCGAGGACCTTGGTGTCAAAGCCGCTGAAAATTCTGGTATAGTCCGAGGACGGGTTGAGGATAGTGGCCATTCCCTTTATCGAGTAGAAAAAGTCGCCCGCTCTCATTCTTATCATATTAAGCTTGGTCAGTTGTTCTTCGGGCAAAACGGACATTCTGTCCGGGTGAGTGAAAAACGGTATGATGTTTTTTCCCTCATGCTGTATTATAAGCAGACTTCCCTGACCTCCGCTCTCATTATTGCCCTGAAACAAACCAGCCAAAAAGATTTCCGACATCATAAGCTCCGGCAAGAGCTTGTTCCATTTTACGAGAGTCTTGTCCTCGTTTGCTCTGAGTATTTTTTCCTCAAGCTTCTTGTTGAAGTCCTCGGGGATATCGTCTGTAGTAAAGATTTTGTCTGACATTTTTACCTCTCGTTATCTCGCCTTTTCGGCGTTTTCGCTTACTATCCTGTTTATGACTTCTTCGAGCGGAGATGCTCCGAGGTCGCCGTCCTTGCGCGAACGCAAAGCGACCGTGCCGTCCTCGACTTCTTTATCTCCCACGATAAAGAAGTACGGTATTTTTTCAAGCTGAGCCTGACGTATCTTATAGCCTATCTTCTCGTTCCGGTTATCGACAAACGTGCGTATCCCGAGACCCTGAAGGCGGCTTGAGATATTCTCGGCATATTCCTTCGCGCGGTCTGTGATAGGCAGGATACGCACCTGCTCGGGCGACAGCCACAGCGGAAGCGCTCCGGCGTATTTTTCGATAAGATACGCGAGCGTGCGTTCATAACAGCCCATAGACGTGCGGTGGATTATATACGGATTTTTCTTGGTTCCGTCAACGTCTACATACTCCATACCGAATTTTTCCGCAAGCAGCATATCTATCTGGATAGTTACCAGCGTGTCCTCCTTGCCGAAAACGTT
>JAFLUG010000159.1 GCA_022508885.1 Oscillospiraceae bacterium
TTATCAAGAATCGTGCGCAGCTCTTTCTGCTGTGAAAATGGGTTGCACTCCACCTTACTCCATATTTTGCCGATACTTCATATTGACTTAGCTTGTTGGCTCTCATATCTTCAACTACTTGTTGCTTAAATTCTCCTTTGTATTTTGGTTCCCCTTTTGGCATAAAAATGTCCCCTTTCGTTAGACTTTTTGGTATATTTCTATTATACCATAAATTCGCAAGAATTTATGGTATAATCGCCCGATACGCGCGAAGTAAATTTTGAAAAAATTTACGAATGCGCGAGGGCATTGAAATCAGTATAATAAAAGCGGTTACGCTTTTATTATACCATATTGTCTAACAAAAGGGGTGCATTTCAGAGTGTCATAGCTTTTTGTCTTTATTTTTTAGGAATGATCTTTTTCCGCAGATCCGCAAGTCTGTTAAGCGCCTCGTTCAGAGTTTCATCCTTTTTCGCAAAGTGCAGACGTATCAAATTGTTTACGGGTTCACGAAAGAAGCTCGAACCGGGAACCGCGCCCACTCCCACATCGCACGCCAGCACTTCGCAGAATTCCAGGTCGGAATCATAGCCGAACTCGGAAATATCAAGCAGGATATAATACGCTCCTTCAGGCGTCGTGTGCGGGATATCCAGAGCGTCAAGTCCTTTCAGGAACAGGTCTCGTTTTTGAGTGTATTTGTCCTGAAGCTCCTTGTAGTATTCATCACCGAACTTAAGCCCCACGACTGCCGCCTCCTGAAGAGGAGCCGCCGCGCCTACCGTCAGAAAATCGTGGATTTTCCTCGCAGTGTCTATTACGCGCGGCGGCGCGATGATATATCCGAGCCGCCAGCCCGTTATAGAATAGGTTTTTGACAGAGAGGAGCAGGAGATAGTTCGCTCGTACATATTCGGAAGTGATGAGAAATAAACGTGCTTGTTCGGCTCGTAAATTATATGCTCGTAGACCTCGTCCGTAATTACAAAAGCGTCGTATTTCTCCGCCAACTGAGCAATGAATTTAAGCTCGTCAATATTGAACACTTTGCCGCACGGGTTGGACGGATTGCAGAGGATAAGCGCTTTGGGGTGCTGCATAAACGCCTTTTCCAGCTCGTCGAAATTAAATTTGAATTCCGGGGGACTGAGCGGAACATAAATAGGCTCCGCGCCGGAGAGTATCGCGTCCGCGCCGTAGTTCTCATAGAACGGGGAAAACACTATTACTTTATCGCCGGGGTTTACGGCCGTCATCATTGCCGCCATCATAGCCTCGGTGCTGCCGCAGGTGACGACTATCTCCGAGTTAGGGTCGATATTTCTTCCCATAAGCCGCGACTGTTTTTCAGCAAGCGCCTCGCGGAAATTCTGCGCTCCCCATGTTATCGAGTATTGGTGAAAGTCCTCTTTCGTTACCTCGGAAAGCCTGTCGAGTATTTCTCGCGGCGGCTCGAAATCGGGGAAGCCCTGCGACAGATTCACCGCGCCGTATTTCAGAGAAATTCTTGTCATTCTGCGAATGACAGAATCGGTAAAGGTCGCTGTTCTTTCGGATAATTTCGGCATAGTCATCCCCCTTTCGAGATAATGTATGATTTTTTGTCATTCAGGATATGAAGCGGGTCGAGCGCGTCCTTTATGCGGTTCATTACCGCAATATTTTCCGAGCGGGTCTCACGAAGAAAATATTCGCGCTTGGATATGCCTATTCCGTGCTCGCCCGAGGTGATACCGCCTAATTCATACGCCTTTCCGTAGATCTTTGTCATTGCGCCGTGAAGCGCGGTTTGCCACTCGTCGTCGCCGCGCTCTCCGCGTACTACGCACAAATGCACGTTGCCGTCGCCCGCGTGACCGAAACTCACCATACGCACGCCCGATTCTTTCTCGACAGAGTTCACGAAACGGATAAACTCAGCAGTCTTGTTTATGGGAACGACGATGTCCACCGGCTCCTGCTCTGAAGTCGCCTCGACTGCCTTTACAAGCGCGCCGCGCACTTTCCAGATGTCGGCGGCATAATCGGGATCGTCAAGCGGGATATATTCCAAAGCGCCCGTATTCAGCGCAAGCTCGCGGATTCGGTTCACACTGTCCTCAACCTCCGAACGTCGTCCGTCAAAGGTCAGCAGGATATACGAGCCTGCGTCGGG
>JAFLUG010000016.1 GCA_022508885.1 Oscillospiraceae bacterium
GCAGCTTTTCCTCGGCGGAAACATTGCCCGCGCCGCGCTCACAGCGGTTGTTGCTTATGTACCGTTTTCCGTCGGGGAATTTCGTGATGGTAAGCAGACAGTTGTTCGAGCATTTTCCGCAGCGCGCCGCGGATTTTTCAACCTTAAAGCTCTCTAAGCTGTCAAGAGAAGCGATGGTGCTTCCCTTTCCGTCGTCGCGCTCAAGCGCAACAAGCGCCGAGCCGTACGCTCCCATCAAGCCCGCCTTGTCGGGACGAATGACATTTTTCCCGACAATAAGCTCAAAGGCGCGTAAAACGCTGTCGTTCATAAACGTTCCGCCCTGAACGATTATCTTTTTGCCCATTGATTGGGTATCTCTCAGCTTTATTACCTTAAACAGCGCGTTTTTGCAGACTGAATATGACAGACCCGCCGATATATCCGCAACGGTCGCGCCCTCTTTCTGCGCCTGCTTTACGCGGGAGTTCATAAACACGGTACAGCGCGAGCCCAAGTCCACAGGATTTTCCGCCGACAGTCCCAGAACGGCAAACTCCGCGCTGGTCATTCCGAGAGCGTTTGCGAAATTCTCGATAAACGAGCCGCATCCCGACGAGCACGCCTCATTAAGCAGAATGCTTTCTATCTCGCCGTTTTTAACGCGCATACATTTCATATCCTGACCGCCGATATCGAGTATAAACTCCGCCCCCGGCAGTATCCTGTCCGCGGCTTTATAGTGAGCCATAGTCTCTATCTCACCGAAATCCGCCCCGAGCGCCGCCTTTATAAGATGCTCGCCGTAGCCCGTCGTGCAGGTTTTCGCGATATGCGCGCCCTTGGGCATAAGCGGGTAAAGCTCCTTTAAAATGCCGATAACGGATTTCAAAGGGTCGCCGTGGTTGCTGTCATAGTGAGAGTATAATATCTCCGCGTTTTTGCCGATAAGAACCGCCTTTGTAGTGGTAGAGCCCGCGTCGATACCAAGATAACATTCGCCCTCGTAAGAACTAAGGTCTGCAACGGGAATAACGGACTTGGCGTGACGAGCGCGGAAATCCCTCAGCTCTTCTTCGTTTTCAAAAAGCGGAGCAAGGCGCTCGACTTCGTTGAGCTGATTATCCGAAAGCGCGTTTCCTTTTTCGCAAAGCTCGTCTATCGAAAACTCCTCCGCCTCGTCCGAAAGCGCGCAGCCCATAGCCACGAAAAGATTCGCGTTTTCCGGGAAGATAACGTTTTCGGGCTTTAAGTCAAGCGTTTCAATAAAGCGCTGTCTCAGCTCTGAAAGATAGTGCAGAGGTCCCCCCAGAAACGCAACATTTCCTCTTATCGGCTTTCCGCAGGCAAGCCCGCTTATGGTCTGATTTACCACCGACTGGAAAACCGACGCGGCGATATCGCTGCGCTTTGCGCCCTCGTTAAGCAGCGGCTGAATGTCGCTTTTTGCGAAAACTCCGCAGCGCGAGGCTATAGGATATATCGTAGTGTGATTTTTCGACAGTTCGTTAAGTCCGCCGATGTCGGTATTCAGAAGCGCCGCCATCTGGTCTACAAACGCGCCCGTGCCGCCCGCGCAGGAGCCGTTCATTCTCTGCTCGAGACCTCCCGTAAGGTATGTAATTTTCGCGTCCTCTCCGCCAAGCTCTATAGCAACGTCGGTTTCGGGAATAAGCGCTTTTATCGCGGCAGTCCCCGCGGCGACCTCCTGAGAAAACGGAATGCCGAGCCATTTGGACACGGAAATTCCGCCCGAGCCCGTAACCGCGACAAGCGCGCGTTCTCCGGAAAGCTCGGTTCCTACCTCGTTTAAAATATCCGAAACCGTTTTTCTTATGTCGGAAAAATGTCTCTGATAGCGGCTGAAAACAAGCTGTTTGTTCTCGTCAAGCACAGCCGCCTTTACTGTTGTCGAACCTATGTCAAGCCCTACACGTTTCAATTTAAAAAATCACTCCCAAAACCAGACTGTAGTCTGAAAGTTCACTTAATCCTGCTGTTTGGATTACTTTTCTGTTTTTAACGTTCACTACATATTGTAGCATATTTTTGCTTAAAAGTCAACAAGCAATAATTTGAAAAAATTGTGAAAAACAGCCAAAAAAGCAAAAACTCCGCATTTAAGCGGAGTTTCTTTTCTGACAAAGCATCAGTCGATCTCTACGGAGATCTTCTCGTTTGCGCGAACAGCGCCCGCGCGCATAACAGTGCGGATAGACTTTGCTATTCTGCCCTGCTTTCCGATAACTCTTCCCATATCGTCTGCTCCGACGTGGAGATGATAAACGACAACGCCCTCTTCATTGGGCTCGTCAACCGTGACTACCACAGCGCTCTTGTCCTCTACAAGAGCCGTGGCAATAGTAGTAAGAAGCTCTTTTAACATATCCTTGCCCTTCCATATTGCGGCTTTTGCCGCGTTCAAATATCTCTTTAACTATCAGCCCTTAAGCAGACGCTTAACGGTATCTGTAGGCTGTGCGCCCTTTTTGATCCACTCTTCAGCCTTTTCCTTGTTGATGTTTACAACAACGGGATCCTTTGTGGGGTCGTAATAACCGATCTCCTCGATAAAACGACCGTCTCTCGGATAGCGGCTGTCCGCAACGACTACGCGGTAGAACGGAGCCTTCTTCGCGCCCATTCTTCTCAGTCTGATCTTAACTGCCATTCGGATTTTTCTCCTTTCAAAAAATATTATATAAATCAAGCAAAAGCTTGTTTTACACCGAAATTTATATCAGAAACAGCATAAGTCCCGCCATAAATATCGCAAATACAGACCCCAGTATGTTCGCCACCGCGCTTGTCCGAGGGTCCTTGTCGTCCTCTTCGATATGCTTAAGCCATACCGCGTTTGCCACGGCGTTTATTACGGCAGCCGCAACGGCGCTCCAAAGCCCCGCCTTTATCCCGAACACGAGCCATATCTCGCCGATGAGCCCAATCGCGAAAAATATCACGCCGACAGTTGTCAGCTCATAAGGCGAATAAATGCCGCGGGGATTATAGAATACCGCGTCGTCGTTTTTCCAATCCCATATTCCCTTGTGCTTTAACACCTGCGATATGACTATCATAGTCACCCCGATAAGCAGCAGTACCAAGAAAATGATGTTCATATATGCCGTTCCTTAATGCCCTTAAGCCTTACATTCCCGGAAATCCGCCCATTCCTCCCATATTCATCGGGAATTTCGGCAGTCTGCGCTTCTTGCCCTTTCCGGTAAAGCCCATCTGCTTCATTACCTTCTGCATCTGCTCAAACTGTTTTAAAAGCTGATTTACCTCTTCTACCGACGTTCCCGAACCCGCGGCGATCCTGCGCTTTCTCTTCGCGTCGATTATCGAGGGCTTTTCGCGCTCGCGCTTGGTCATTGAGGAAATAATAGCCTTTGTATGCGGCATTTTCTTTTCGTCAATGTCCTCGTCCTTTACTTTTCCCGCAACGCCCGGTATCATATTGAGCAGACTTTTTATGTTGCCCATTTTTTCTATCTGCTCAAACTGAGCGTACAGGTCGTTTAAGTCAAACTTGTTTTCCTCAAGCTTTTTTACGGTCTTTGCGGCTTCTTTTTCGTCAAACGCCGTCTTTGCCTTGTCGATAAGCGTAAGCACGTCGCCCATTCCGAGAATACGCGACGCCATTCTGTCGGGATAAAACGGCTCGATGTCCTCAGGCTTTTCGCCTATTCCCGCAAATTTTATCGGCTTTCCCGTAATAGCGAGCACCGTAAGCGCCGCACCGCCCCTTGTGTCGCCGTCAAGCTTAGTCAGCACAACGCCCGTTATGTCAAGCGCCTCGTTAAAGCTCTCCGCAACGTTTACCGCGTCCTGACCCGTCATCGAGTCGACAACAAGCAGGATTTCGTTGGGGCTTGTTTTTTCCTTTATGTTTTTAAGCTCGTCCATAAGCGTTTCGTCTATGTGCAGACGACCCGCCGTATCGAGCAGAACAGTATCGAACCCCTGGTCTTTCGCGTACTTTATTCCGTGCTCTGCTATCTCAACGGGGTTTCCCTGTCCCTCTTCAAAAACGCGCGCGCCGACCTTTTCTCCGACGATCTTAAGCTGTTCGATAGCCGCGGGACGGTAAACGTCGCACGCGACCAGAAGCGGTCTGCGGTTCTGTCCCTCAAGCCACTTCGCAAGCTTTGCGCAGTGGGTAGTCTTACCCGCGCCCTGAAGTCCGCACATCATGATAACGCACGGCGGCTTTGACGGGAAATCGAGCTTCGCGGTAGACGTTCCCATAAGCTCTATCAGCTCGCTGTGAACAATGTCGATGACCTGCTGCGCGGGCGTAAGGCTTTCCATAACCTGTGCGCCGAGCGCCTTTTCGCTTACCTTGTTTACAAAATCCCTCGCGACTTTAAAGCTTACGTCCGCGTCCAAAAGCGCCATTCTTACCTCGCGCATCGCGTCCTTTATATCCTTTTCGGTGAGCTTTCCATGGTTTTTAAGCTTTCCGAAAACGTTGTTCAGCTTTTGCGAAAGTCCCTCAAAAGCCATTGCACTCACCTCTTGTTTGCAGTTTGTCGGCTCACATCGCCTCTTCGATCTCCGAAAAAATTTGCAGGAGCTCGGAAAGCAGGTCGCCATTCTCCGCCGGATCATCAGCAACCATATTGACTACGGCTCTCGCCCGTTTGATCTTCTCCGAAACGAGCTTAAACCGTCTCGCGTTTCCGAGAGCGTCCTCAAGCTCCCTCAGCCGCTTTTCGCCCTTTTTACGCGCGTCGTTTGCGGCAGGGCGTGATATCCCGCCCATCTCCTCGGCAATTTCGGACAGCGACAAGTCGGAGTTATATTTCAAGTCCACCGCCTCGCGCTGGTTTTTCGAGAGCAATTCTCCGTAAATATCCAGCAGAAGCGCATAATTTTCGTCCATAAGTTACCCTGTATCATAAAAATGCTTTACACCGACAAAAGCTATTATAACAGATAAGAACCTATTTGTCAAGGGGATTTATAAAAATTTCCAAAATTTTAAAAAACCGCTTTTCAAACCGCTTATAATGTGGTATAATTTAAATCAGCTTGTAATTTTTACAATTTGAGGGGTCTATGGATTGGAAAAATATAACCAATGAAAACAATATCACGCTCCACGACCACGAGATAACCGAGTGGATATTCGGCGAGGATATCGCGCTGATTTTTGAGGACGGCTTTGACGTGTTTGCGGACTGCGCTCTCAATGACACGGGACGCCACAAGCAGACGGGAAGCTCCGCGGTTATCCTGAAAAACGGAAGGTTTGTTTCGGGTTTTATTTCAGCCGGATTTGTTGACCGCTATGTTACTTGCGACGAGCTGTTGAAGTTGGATTTAGAGGTTCTCGATTTTAAACGACTGCCCGACAGGGTTATCATTGACTGCGACGCATGGGACAAAGAAACTCACAAGGACGCGGGCTTCTGCGAGGTTGAATTCTCATGTGAAGATGTTTTATACTGCTGGAATGAATTTACCGCTGACGCGTGGTTTCAGAAATAAGAGGAAATGATATGTCAAAAGCGAAGGAAATTTTCTTAAAGCTTCTGCCGATGCTGATAGTTCTTGTGTCAACGGGGCTTTTCATGTTCGCGATAAAATTGGTTATCGGCATTTTCTACGACCCGAAGGACACGGTCTATGAAAAAGCCTACGGCGACGAAAAATTTGTCGTTGTACAGTGTTATCAGAATCCGTCGAGCCACTATTATGTTCTTTCGGGGGATTTTTCATACAACGCGGACAATTATAAAAACGTAGCGTCCGAACACGACAGGGCGCATATGAAGGATAGCCCCATCGCTATTTTCACGCTTAATGAAACGCCGCTCGATATGGAAAAAACGACCGTGAAAACGATTTTTGAGGGAAACGGACTTATCGCGCTACAGTTCGGGGAATTTGTTATTTACAAGCTCGAGGGAGAATACGGCGTGTTCGCGCCGCTGAGAGATTATAAGGAAAGCGCGACCAAGCGCAAAAACGATCTGTATGTCGTAAGACAGCTTTTAAAGGAAGAACGCTATAAGAACTTCGACCTGCCGTCATGGGAGACCGAAAAGGATTTTCTAAAAAATCTCGAAAAGATAGAATGGCATCTCGACTCGGAGTATGTTGAAGATAACTAAAAAATCCGCCAAGACAGCGTTTCAGGCGTGCGCGAAATTTCAAAAATAAGCGGCACGGTGCAGCGCAGCTGAACCGCGCTGCTTAGATAGCGAAACACGAAGTGTTTCGCGGTTTTGAAATTTCAAATTTAAATAAAAAATTTTGAAATTTCAAATTATAATAAGAAAGGAAGATAAACTTGTCTTATCTTGACAAAATACGCAACTTCTGCATAATCGCGCATATAGACCACGGAAAATCCACCCTTGCGGACCGTATCTTAGAGCAGACCGAAACCGTGGCTTTAAGGGATATGGAAGAGCAATTGCTCGACAACATGGACATCGAGCGCGAGCGCGGCATTACCATAAAAGCGCGCGCCGTACGTCTTAAATATCACGCGGACGACGGAGAAGATTATATCTTCAATCTCATCGACACTCCCGGTCATGTTGACTTCAACTACGAGGTCTCGCGCTCGCTGGTCGCGTGCGAGGGGGCGGTGCTTATCGTGGACGCTTCGCAGGGGATAGAGGCGCAGACGCTTGCAAACACTTATCTCGCTGTGGAAAACGACCTCGAGGTGGTGCCCGTCGTAAACAAGATAGACCTCCCCTCCGCTCACCCCGAGGAGGTAAAGCGCGAGATAGAGGACGTTATCGGGATAGAAGCGATGGACTCCCCCGAGATCTCCGCGAAAATGGGAATAAATATCCACGCGGTAATGGAGGAAATAATAAAGAAAATTCCCGCGCCCAAGGGCGACACCGAAGCGCCGCTGAAAGCGCTTATCTTCGACAGCTATTACGACAGCTACAAGGGCGTCATCGTTTACGTCCGCGTAAAAGAGGGCTGTGTAAAGCCGGGAGATAAGATAAGAATGATGGCGTCGGGCGCTGAGTTTACCGTAGTAGAAACGGGATATATGGGAGCCACCGAGCTTGTTCCCGCAAGCGGGCTTAAAGCGGGAGAGGTAGGCTATATCTCCGCTTCTATAAAATCCATTGGCGACACAAAGGTGGGAGACACCGTTACAAACGCGAGCAACCCCGCCGCTGAGGCTCTTCCGGGATATCGCGAGGTAAACCCCATGGTGTTCAGCGGAATTTACCCCGCCGACGGCGCTAAATACGGCGATTTGCGGGAAGCGCTCGAAAAGCTCCAGCTCAACGACGCGTCGCTTTCGTATGAACCCGAAAGCTCCATCGCGCTCGGGTTCGGCTTTCGCTGCGGATTTTTAGGACTTCTGCACATGGATATAATTCAGGAGCGAATAGAGCGAGAATATAATCTCGACATAATCACCACAGCGCCGTCTGTTGTGTACAAGATAGAAATGACGGACGGCTCGACCGTGATGATAGACAACCCCACCAACTACCCCGACACAACTCTCATCGCGAAAAGCTATGAGCCGATGGTAAACGCGCACGTTTATTCTCCGTCGGATTATGTCGGCTCTATCATGGAGCTTTGTCAGAACAGGCGCGGAGTATTCAAGGATATGAAATATATCGACGAAAAGCGCGTGGACTTACACTACGAGCTGCCGCTGAATGAAATAGTATACGACTTTTTCGACGTGCTTAAATCACGCACGCGCGGCTACGCAAGCTATGATTATGAAATGAAAGGCTTTGCGCCGTCAAAGCTTGTAAAGCTGGATATTATGCTCAACGGCGAGGTTATAGACGCGCTATCGTTTATTATCCACGCGGACAGCGCTTACGAGCGGGCGCGCAGAATGGCTGAAAAGCTGAAGGAGCATATCCCGCGCCAGCTCTTCGAGGTGCCGATACAAGCGTGCATAGGCGGAAAGATAATCGCGCGCGAAACGATAAAAGCGCTCAGAAAAGACGTTCTGGCAAAGTGCTACGGCGGCGATATCACGCGAAAGAAAAAGCTGCTTGAAAAGCAGAAGGAAGGCAAAAAGCGCATGCGCCAATTCGGCACGGTAGAGGTCCCTCAGGAGGCGTTTATGGCGGTCTTAAAGCTCGAGGACGACTGATGCGCGGGCTTTATATCCACGTTCCGTTCTGCGCGAAAAAATGTCCTTACTGCGATTTCTATTCACTTCCGATCTCAGAGCAAAAGGCCGAGAAATACAAAAACGCGGTCATTCGGAATTTGTCGAAGTACAACAAAGAACAATTCGACACGGTTTATTTCGGCGGGGGAACACCCGCGCTGATTTACGACAAGATCGCTGAGATTCTCGGCGCGGTAAATTATACCGAAAATGCGGAGATCACAGTAGAATGCAATCCCGAAAGCGCGGACGAAATTGCTCTTAACGAGCTGAAAAACGCGGGCGTAAACCGCCTTTCGTTCGGTGTTCAGTCACTTGACGAGAGCGAGCTTTCGGCTCTCGGAAGAACGCACAGCGCACAGACCGCAAAGGACGCGATCTTGCTCGCTCATTCGCTCGGCTTTGAAAACATCTCGGCAGATATAATGCTCGGCGTTCCGAATCAGACGCTTAGTTCTCTCGAAAAAACAATTGACGGGCTGTGTAAATTGCCGATAACGCACGTTTCCGCGTACCTTCTGAAAATAGAACAGAATACGGTTTTCGGAAGAAAAACGGACGAAATTGAGTTACCGGATGAGGACTTGCAGTCCGAACTTTATCTGCGCTCGGTCGAACTGCTCGAAAGCCGCGGATTTATGCAGTATGAGATAAGCAACTTCGCGAAAGCGGGCTTTGAAAGCAAACATAATCTGAAATATTGGCGCGCCGAGGAATACATCGGCATTGGTCCGTCGGCGCATTCGTATTATAACGGAAAGCGCTTTGCCGTTGATAGAAACCTTTCGAGATTTCTTGAAGATGAATTTCAGCGCGAGGGAATTACAGACGAGGCTCCCGACAAGGACGAGGAAAAAATCTTGCTGGGGTTAAGGCTTTGCGAGGGTGTTGAACTTTCGGAAAGACTGAAAAAACGGCTGAGCTTAATTCCCGAAGAATATTACAGGATAACAAACAACAGGCTTTCGCTCACTCCGCGCGGATTTCTTGTTTCAAACGAGATAATAGCGACATTGCTGAAATAAAAACCCTTTGGTTTTCCAAAGGGTTTTATTTTTTCTTTCTTCTTGGGAATATCACAAATATAACCATCAGCACGAGTACTGCCGCAAGTATCACGATACGCAAAGGCTCGGAGAAAAAAGAAATGATCTCCGAAAACTTTTCTTCTCTCCAAAACAAGCTCACTCCGATGGCGACAGCGAAAATCGAAATTATAAGCGAGCCGCCCGCCGCGCAGTCCTTGGCTTTTCGGATAAGCTCGTCCTTTTCGCCGCACACTTTATCCGCAAGCCGCTCGACGCTTGTATTTACCGCTTCGATACTCAAAACCGCGCCGACGGTCAGAAACATCACCGCCCATTCCATTTCCGAAAGCTCATAAAACCTCGCCGCGAAGAAGATCACAAGCGCGCCTATGCAAAGCATTATTTTGAAATTTCTGCCCTTTGCCGCTTCAAAAATTCCTCTCGCGGCGCAGTAAAAGCTCCTGAAAAATCTCATCTTGTTATCCCCAATTTTTCGAGGACCCTCTCCTGTTTTTCAAACATTTCCTTTTCTTCCTCGGGAGCTTCGTGGTCGTATCCGAGCAGATGAAACAGTGAATGGGTTATTAAAAACGCGACCTCCCGCTTTAATGAATGTCCGTATTCCTCGCTCTGGGAAACCGCCTTTTCAAGCGAGATAACGATATCCCCGAGCAATATAGCGTCATTGTCGCAGTTTACCTCAAATCCGTTTTCATCACCGAGAGGAAACGAGAGCACGTCGGTTTCGCGGTCGATATCGCGGTGAATCCTGTTAAGCTCGCGTATACTTTCATTATCGACAAACGTCACCGAAACCTCCGCGTCATCCTCAATTTCTTCTTCGGAAAGAGCTTCCCTCGCGCAGGCTTCGATAAGCTCTTCCGCTGAAAAATCGAGCTTTACCTTGTCCTGCTCGTCGCTGAGATCAATGTAGATTTTCATAAACGCTCCTTAACGGTTTTTTCTTCTGCCGCGCCTGACGCTATTGTCAATAACTTCCGAATGCTCAGCATACGCTCTTACGATATCCTGAACCAGCCTGTGGCGCACAACGTCCTTTTCGGTAAATAGATTCTGACCTATATCCTCTACATTCTTCAGTATCTTCAGCGCCTCTACAAGTCCCGATTTTTTCGCCTCGGGCAGGTCTATCTGCGTTACGTCTCCCGTTATTACCATTTTGGAGTTGAAGCCGAGACGCGTTAAAAACATTTTCATCTGCTCGCGCGTGGTGTTCTGCGCTTCATCGAGAATAATAAAGCTGTCGTCGAGGGTCCTTCCGCGCATATACGCAAGGGGAGCAACCTCGATAACTCCGCGCTCGTGAAGCTTCGCGAAGCTCTCCTGTCCGAGCATCTCGAAAAGTCCGTCATAAAGCGGCCGCAGATACGGGTCGACTTTGTTCTGCAAGTCTCCCGGAAGAAAACCTAATTTTTCTCCCGCCTCCACTGCCGGTCTTGTAAGTATTATCCGCTGTACCTGCTTTTGCTTGAGCGCGCTTACCGCAAGCGCCACCGCGAGGTAGGTCTTTCCCGTACCCGCGGGACCCACGCCGAAGGTAATGGTGTTTTTGCGGATAAGATCGCAGTATTTCTTCTGACCGACGGTTTTGGGCTTTATGGGCTTTCCCGCGTATGAAACGCACACACAGTCGCCCGAGACCGCCGCTATCTCTTCTTCGTTTCCCTCGTTTACCATAGCGATAGCATACCTCACCTGCTGTTCTTCAATAGCTTCTCCGCGCGTGAAATAACCGCACAGCGTTTTTACCGCCTTTTCGGCTTTCGCGACAGATAGCTCGTTTTCGCCCGTTATCTTCACCTCGTCGCCGCGCGAAAATATTTTAACCGAAAACGCCCTTTGTATAAGGTTTATATTTTTGTCAAAGTCTCCGAAAACCGCGCTTATCTGCTCCGCGCCGTCCATCACCAAAGTTTTTTCAGTCATAAATTCCTTTCCGTTTTCAAGTCCGTTGTTCCAAGAATTATAATCCTCTGTTTTTAAGGTCAGCGACTAATTGAACATAAAATTCCCTCACATCAAAGCCCTTGATGTTTTCGCGGTTGAGGTCAATTACGTCCGCGTGGGTAATTCCTCTGTTTCCTTTTGGATAAAGCCTTATCCATTTTTCGCCCCATTCAGTTGCCTCAATTGCCACAAGTCCGTCGTTGTCGCCGTCGTGCTTTTTAACCACGGGATAGCTTACGTTAAGCGGAAAGCGTCCGCTTCTGCGATTTTTCGCCTTGGAGCCTATTGATTGGTATACGACCTCGGGGCTGTCTATGACCTTTTTGTTGAATTCCTCGCAAAATCCCGCCGTAAGATTTCTCACCGCCGACATAAAATCCGGAGAATTGTCTCCCAGCGCCTGAAACGCGCCGTTGTAGGTATTTTCAATAAATCTCGTCACCTTTTCGGGCGCGGCTTTCAGAAGATACTCGGCGAAAAGGCAGCCCCTGTGCGGGGTGTTTACCGTAGTCAGAGACGCCACATATTTGTCGCAGCCGAGCATTGAGATAGCATAACGCGCGTCAAGACCGCCCTTTGAATGAGCGATTATGTTCACCTTTCCGCAGCCCGTTTTCGCGGCGATATCCTTTATCTTATCCGCAAGCTCCTTTGAGCTTTCCTCTACCGAAAGCGCGCTCTGCTGTTCTCCGTAGTAAACTGTCGCGCCGTTTTTTTCCAGCTCCGCCGGAATCCTCCCCCAATAATTGAGCAGCTTGCTGTCGCGGAAGAAAACGCCGTGGACCATAAGCACGGGGTATTTCGTTTCGCATATCCTGTCGTCCTTACGGCTTTCGTTAAGCCGAATTTTCCCGCTTTCAAACTTGCACTCGCCATGTGTCGTAAGGTAAATTATCATCAGCATGACAAGATTTACCGGGAAGATCATTCCGAAAACTATTCCCAAAACCCTCAGCCTTATCCCAAGCTGAACCGAGGTGAAATAAACGCGGATAATGCCGTTCCAGAAGATCACCGTCTCCGCGATCACAAGGACAGCAAACTGAACGATATACTTAACATAATCGTCCGCGCCGTTTACAAGCTCAACGATACTTATCACCGCAAACGGCACTGATACAATGCAGGTGATAAAGAAAAACAAAATAAGCTCCGCGCCGTCTCCTAAAATTCTCAGTCTGAAGGTCGGGTATTTTTCAAAGGTCGGCAGAATGTTAAACAGCAAAAAGTAAACTCCGAGCAGAACGCCCGCGGCGATCTTTACAACCGTCGGCAGCCCGGACACGATAAACGGCGCGTTTACCGCCGCGCTTATCAGCAGGATATTCAAAACCCTTACAATATATTTTTTCATAAACTACTCCGGATATATTCAAAACATCATATATCAGTATTATACATCCAAATGAAATATTTGTCAATAATCCGCCGAATAAACCGCAGGCAAAATTCATATTATACAGCTACGAAAAGAGGTGCGAAATGAATTTTATAACTTGCGGAGAAAACTGCCGATGGCAAAAGGACGGATTCTGTGTGCTCGAAGACCTCTCGCGCGCCTGCTCGTCGTTAAATCCGTCGTCCAAATGCAGATACTTTGAGGAAAAAAATCAGGTTCTTTTTTAAAAGGGAAAACCGCTCAAATTATACTTTGAGCGGTTTTGTCTGCCGTAAAAGCCTGAATTTACACAGCCGTTGCGCCGCAGATAAGCGTTGATGAAAGCCCTCCGCTTTTTATGCTCATTGTGCCGCTTAGTGACTGAATTGTAATATAAACGCTGTTTTTCCCTTTCGGAAGATTTTGCGAAAGAAAGTAAAAATGCACAAGCTGTTTGTCGCTTTGGTTTTTGTGCGTAACATCACGCACAAGCGCGTTGTTTACATAAGCCTTTATCTCAACAGAACCTGTTCCGTCAAGCACAAAGCTCATATCGCCGCGGGCATAGGCTCCGGTCGATTTTGTCTCAAAGTCAAAGCTCGCCGCTTTGACTGCGGCGGACGAAATACCGATATCCCTGGTGTTTTCGCTTGTCAGACAAATATTTAACATCTTTTCAAGCGCCTCGGCGAGGTCGTCCTGATACGCCGCCGCGTCGGTATAAGAACGCGATTTTGAGTAAAGCCTCGCCGTAAAGCCGCCGTCATAATGAAACTCTATCTCGCTTACCGCTATCGGATAATAATTACCGTTTTCATCAAGCAGATAAATATGGTCGCCCGATTCAAGAAACGGAAACCCCTGCATTTCTATATCCGCCCCGTAGAAGTTTATCTGCGAAAGCAGCGAAACAATGTTTTCCGCGCGCTGTTTTGTCATAAGCGGATTGTACAGCTCAAGCGAGGTAAGCTCTCCTCTGCTGCCTGCTTCTATTATCTCCTGCCCGTTATCGACCTTTAGTCCGCTGATTTTAGACGATGACATATTTCTGCTGTAATCCATACAGTTGTTTACGGAAAGAGAATAGTTGTCCATCTGCGTATAGCCTTTTATCCTCAGCTTTCCTTCGCGGTTGAATTTCGCGTTGGCATTTTCTACTCCAGCGATATAGCCTATTACGTCTCTCACGGTCGCCCCTGTCGGGACCGTGTTGACGGCATAGCCGTAGATGCCGCTTTCGCAGACGATCCCGTAATTTGCGCAGATATCACTGAGAATAGCCGCCGTAGTTGTCGGAGCTGAAATATTCGGCTCATACTCCGTCTCAAGAGAATACATTCTGTCATAGCAGATGATAGAAGCGTAGCTTCCGCGCACATATCTTCTCGCGACATAAAACACTCCGAGAGGACACCATTCTTTGCCGTCAAAGCTTATGTACGGTTTTACCTCGTCGTGCACCTCAAGCTCTCCCGAATACTTCACCGAAAAAGCAAACCGGTTTGAACAGGTCGAGCCGATAGTATACCAGTTGGGGTGAACCACGTCGTCAAAATCAAACTCGATTATTCTGTCGTCCAGAAAGGTTTCACCGCCCGCGACAATTTTACAGCTGACATATCTTCCGTTTCTCATGGAAAGCGCCTTAAAGTTATCCGAAACATCTACCAAAAAACCACCTCATTTCTCCATGAATACGATCTTTACCCCGCCGTACAGATTTACATCGTTTACGGTCGTAATTATCGGAGCCGGCTCATTCATGACATGAAACTCCCTTACAAGACGACCCTCGGGAGAGTCAAATCCGACTTTTACAAAAATCTGCTCGCAGTTAGCTCTGAGTGCCTCTATCTCAAGCGATGTCAGAAGTCCGAAAGTAACCTCTAAGCGGTATTTCCTTCTCACCAGGTCAATAAGCATATCTCCCTGGGTGTTGTATCTGATATCCGTGCGCCTGAGCTCGCGCTTAAGGTCTACATGAGTGCACATAAAATCAAATCCGCCGATTGTAATTGTCATTCTATCCCTCCGTTTCAGCGATGAGCCGATGTTTTCTTTATGTTGAGCTGACGCTCAAGCTCGCGGTTTCCCAGACGTATAAGCTTTGCGATCTTATACCCTTCCTCGTCGGCGTTTTTCCCTATCTGCTTTTCCGTCAGGGGCTTGGTTTTTTCCGTATACTCGCTCATCTTATCCCTCCTCGGTTTACGGTGTATGGTCTCCCGCCTTTATCGCGGTTATTTTCAGGTGATGCAAAGTTCCCGCCCTAAGCGGTTTTATGTTTACGATATCAAATATTTCCTCGTTGTATAAGATCCTCATTCCGCAGAAAATATCCCGCAGCGGATTTGAATTAACACTGTCTATCCAGACTGTTATCTTGGTCTTTTCCAGAGGATCGTCGGGATAGCCGCTTTCTATAGAGCTGCTTCTTTCCACACGGACATTGTACATGCGATAATTTATCCAGCCATGTCCAACAGGCTTCTGAAGATAAATATCGTCTCCCAAAAGCTCATTTGGTATAGGCTCAAGAGTCATTCTGAAACCTCCGTTCCGGTATACAGACAGCCCGCGGCTCTCAAAAGCCTTATAACCGTAAGGTTGGTATCAAGCGCCTGTATATCCGTGCTGTCTCTTTTATCGGCGCCTGAGCTTGAATATGTATAGGAAAAATCTCCTATCGTCGCTTTTTCTATGCTCTTTTCCGGCTCGGCGCTCTGCTCTCGATAAGCCTTTTCCTCCCGCAAGATCGCGTTTGCCTGAAACGCGCATGCCTGTTTTACATATTCCGCGCACGCGCCGATTGTATGAGAGACCGGGACAGCTCTTCCGCCGCTGAGGCTGTTAAGAACATATTCCGCGCGCTTTATACAATCCGCCGTAAGCTCGTCGTCAGAAGAAGAAAAGCCCATTTCTTTAAATTCCTCAACACTGATTATCATAAAAACCTCCTTTTAAACAGCGGGCGGCAAAGGCGAGCCGCCTTTGGCAATCCGTTGCGTACGTTGAACGTTGTCAAAGGCTTTTGCCCGAATCATGCGATACTTCTGTATCACACGCGCCTTAGCCGCCCGTCTGAACCTTACCGGATAAAAGTCCTTAATTGCTCTTGGCACCCGCGGAGCAAACCGCAATAGCTGCCTTCTTATTATCGGGGATAAACAGGTCGTGATACTTGCGATAGTCAATATCCCACGCGTCGGCAAACTGGTTCTGCTCGGGAGTCACGATCTTTACGTTGTCGGTCTTGGAAACCGCGATAGGAGCGTCCTTCGGGCAGATTATCCAGTTGATTTGCGAAGCTCCGCTCGCCGCGGAAAAACCGTCCGAGCTGTCAAAGTCATATTTGCTCATCATTCTCGAAGAAGGCACGGGAATAACCGCCGCGCCGCAGATCGTTCTGATGTTGAGGTCAAGTCCGCCCTGCGTAAAGTTTCCGTTGTCGATAGAGTGAGTAACCTCGCTCGAAAGCATAAGCATATCATAAACAGAGCGCGCCATGCAAATTACCAGCTCGCCCTCGCCGCCTACAACCTCTCTTACCTCGGTTATCTGGTCGATAAGCGTAGAAAGCACGGTGGTCTTGGCGGGAGTGTAAGAATATTTTGTGATCCCCGCCGCCTGCGCAAGCTTAGAATAGCGATAAGCATCTATCTCGGGAATAACCTGCGTGCGCTGAAACTCCGAAGCCACATTTGCCGCAGCAACAGCAAAGCCCGATTCGTCAACGTCGAGCGCGTCGATACGAAAACGTCTGCCTCTGTCCATACTCATCGACATCGTTTCGTATGAATAAGTAACCGCGCCGCCCGCATAGCCGCTGTCGCGGTCATAATCCGCCAGACCCTTGAGCGTCACCTTGGGGATCTTTATCTCATTTCCGCCGTAGTAAATCACCTGCGACGCGTTTTCTTCCATCCAGCCGGACGTAGAGCTTTCGACTATCTGCTTGTCAAGCTCGCTCTGAAAAACCTTTGCGTATTCCATTGTATTTGCCATAATAAAAACTCCTTTAAAAATTAAAATCAAGATCAAAACTCTCTTTCGGCATTGCCGCAGACCGCCGCGCCCGAAAAGCCCGGGATAATCTCCCATGATCCGCGCCGTCTGCGGCGTTTATGCCGAGTTATTTAATGGGCGGTGATATCCCCCGCCTCTGTAGATTCCCTCCGACCCGCCCGAGCATTATCCTTGCCCTTTGCCCGGCTTTATCTCACCAAGCCTTAAATCATCTTTTCGCAAATATCCTGCGCACCGCCGAAAAGCCGTCGTCAGCTCCCGAACCGCTTGCCGCAAACTTAGGCATCTCGTTCTTTACCGCCTTTAAATGCGGATAGGCGTCCGCTATTTCTCTGGCCGCTTCTTCGGGAGATTTGCCCGCCCTGCATATTCCCGCCGCGAGAGCCGCGCTTTCATCAAGCTTCTCCTGCGCTATTCCCGCAAGCAAAAGTGCAAGTCTTGTTTTCGCGTCAGACAGCTGCTGATTAAGCTCCTCTATCTGCGCGCTCTGTTCGTTTACCTTCGCCGCGAGAGACTTTATCTCCTCGTTTTTCAAGCCCTCGTTGTATTGGGCTTCAATAGGGTTGGTTTTCGGTGTTTCTTCAACAACCGCTTCGCTTTCTATGATATTCTTTTCAGTTTCCATCAAAATCCTCTCTTTCCATGGCTTTCGCCTCTTCAAGCGAAATGCCGTAAATCTCGGAGATCGCTCTCGCTCTTGAGATCAGCCCGCTTGCGTACAACGCCCTCGCGCGCTCTGTTTTAACGCCGTCATCCTCGCAGACTCCGTCCGCGAAACGAAACGTAACGCTCTCCCCCGCTTTCCGTGAAAGCTCGCCCGCCATTTTCCCCAGCAGGCAGATGTTTTGAGCTACGACCGCGAGGTTTTTGGCTATCAGCCTTCTGTAAAAGCTTGCTGTGCGGTAGGTACGGCTGTTTCGGCTTATCACCTCGGTAGCTGTGCGTATCGTGCCGTTTTTGTAGGACAGCGCCCCCTCGGACAGACCCACCTGCATACAAAGCAGGTCAAGCAGCTCGCCGAGCGCTTCGATATGTTCCGTCACGCGAAGCTCGCCTGTGTTGTCCGTGATTTTCAGATCTTCGGCGTCCGAGGTAGAAAATGCCTCAAACACCTCGTCGTTCACGTCGAAATAACGTCTGAGCTCGCCGTTTTCGTCGTAGTCTCCGCGCACCGCGTAGCTCGGCACGATAATACGTTTTTTTCCGAGTACAAACTCTCTCGAAAGACTGTCAAACACGATATCGATAGATCTCAGCGTATCCTCCGCGTCCGCGAAAACCGAGGTCCCGAGCGCGTTACACTGTTTTACCCCGCCTGTTCCCGCGCGGAAATAAACAAACAGCGGCTTTTCAAGACCCTCTATCACGGTTCTTTCTTCCAGCCCCGGATAAACCTCCGAAAGCTCCGCCTCCGTTCCGTTTTCACGGTAGAGCTTGTTTTCAATTACAAGCCCCTTGTCGGAAAGCTCCTGTGTTTCCGCAAGGACATAGCTCTTACCGTTTGCGTAAACTCCCGAGCCGAACGCTCCGGCGTATATCCCGCCCGCGTCCCACTTTGTCGGAACAAATCTGTCGGCAGTGATAAAATCAAGCTTTACTCCGCCGTCGTAGTAGACCTTTATCGCTCCTCCGCCAAGCGCGAACACCTTTTCGGCGAAATCCGAAAATCTTTCCGAGAAATTATTTTTCGCGAATACGTCCTGCAAAAACTCTTCGGTCTCCCTGTCCGCGCAGACAAGCTCCGAGCTTTCCGCAAAGCACAGCCTCGCAAGCTCCGCGCAGACCGCCTTTGCCGCGCCCAGCGACGCTACTCTTCTCGTGCCGCCGCCGTTAAGTCCGCCCTTTCGGGCATACCGCCAGCTTCCGCCGCCGCCGTAGATGTCGCTCCACTTGGCAAGCTCGCCCGAGTAAAAGCCCGAAAGCTCTTCGGCGCTTTTAAGCTTCTGTCTGCCCATCAGCAGATCCATAAGCCCCAAGCTCATTCCTCCTTTCAGATTACTCGCGGGTCTTTCCCTCCCGCTGAAAAGATAATATCATCACCAAAACTGCAAAATACTGCAACAAACAAAAAATCCCCCGACTGCATAAACAGTCGGGGGAAATTATATAATTATCGGGTTTCCAAAGGGCGCAATTATCGCATTATCCGCTAAAGCGGAAAACGCTGCCTTCGGCGAAAAACGCTTTGTTCCCTTGGCGGGGGCGCGGGGGCAAAGCCACCGCATTTATATCAACGTCATAATAAACTCCGTCACGAAAACTCCCGCGCACGAGCAGACCGCGACGGTCATAAGCCCGCGCTCGAAAAACGCAAGCACAAGCGCTATCAGAAATCCAACGGCCGCGCTTATAAGCGTACCGCTGCTGAAAAAGATCGCGGGGATCGTCATAGCGCTGAGTACGGCATAGGGAATGTAATATAGGAAATCCAGCACAAACCGCGACTTTATCTTCCCGCGCACCGCCGCCAACGGCAGCATTCTTATCATATAGGTGACAGCCGCCATTATAACTATGCTTACGCACAGATACGTTGTCTCAATCATTTTGCGCCTCCTTTATCGGGAGTCTCGGGTCTTGGGAACAATATTGCCCCTAAAGCCGCGGCGATAACCGCGCAGATTATCACCGAGATTCCCGAGGAAATGCCCGAGAATATCGGCACAAATTTTATGATACAGCTAAGCCCAGCCGCTATGAGCGCTACCGCCATAACTCCGCGTATCTTTTTTGCGGGCGGAATAACGATAGCAACAAACATAACGTAAATCGCTATCCCAAGCGCGCTCTTCACGTTTTCGGGGAGAATCTCTCCAAACAGCGCGCCCATTGCCGTACCCGCCGCCCAGAAGATGTACGGAAGCGTTATCAGCCCGTACATATACCGCGGCGCTATCTCGCCGTCCTTTCCCGAGGCGACCGCGAATATCTCGTCGGTTATTCCAAACGCGCTTATTATCCTGTGCGGAAGGTTGTATTTTTCGTTCAGCTTTTGCGAAAGCGACAAGCTCATAAGCGAGTAGCGGATGTTTATCACAAGCTGCGCCAGTGCCATTTCCGCAAAGCCGCCGCCTGCCGCGATTATTCCCGCTCCCGCAAGCTGTCCCGCAGAGGTAAGGCAGGTCATGGAAATAAGTATCGCCGCAAGCGGGCTTATACCCATTCCGACCGCGCTTATTCCAAATGTAAACGAAACCGAAAGATATCCGAGCGCGATCGGAAGTCCGTCTCTCAGACCCGTTTTATAGCTCACCGCCCGAGCGTCGGTGTTGTTTTTCTTCATATTTTCCGCTGTCCTTTTATTGATGTAAATAACTACGCGGTCCAGCTAAGCGCCGAACCGCGTCTTTTGTTTCGCGTTATTATGGTCACCTCTAAAAAACCTTGTTTGAGGTAAAATCGACATGGCACGCCGTCTGCCGTGTCAAACCTCCTCGCAAGGCATCAAGCCTTGCTTCGTCGGCTTTCAGGGCGATTGCTTGCAATCGTTCGTGCAGCCGACGCACCCTGCCAATTTTCCCTTTTCAAACCGGTTTTTAGCGGTTCCCTTATGATTATTCTTCTGTTTCCGCCTCAACAGTTTCAGCCTGTTCAGCGGGAGTTTCCTCGGAAAGCGCGCGTACGGAAAGCGAAACTCTCTCGCGCTCTACGTCGATATCAATGATCTTAACGTCGATCTCCTGTCCGACCTTGAGAATAGTGTTTATATCCGTAACTCTCTCCGCCGATATCTGACTGATATGGATAAGACCGTCAACTCCGGGAATTATCTGCGCAAACGCTCCGAAGTCTGTTATCGAAACGACTGTAGCCTTGATAACATCGCCCTTCTGATATTCAGCAGTAAACTTGGTCCAAGGGTTGTCGCTCGGATCCTTTGCGGTAAGAGAAACGCGCTTTTTCTCAGCGTCAAACGACTTTACGATAACATTTATCTTGTCGCCTATTTTTACGATATCCTTCGGGTGACCGGCTCTGTTCCAGGTCAGATCGGCAGTGTGCACCAGACCGTCAACCGCGCCGATGTCAACAAACACGCCGTAGCTTTCTATCGAGCGAACCTCGCCCTCAAACTTCTGTCCGACCTCGATGCTTTCCCAGAACTTCGCCTTTTCAGCGTCCCTGATCTCTCTGTTAGCCTGGCGGATAGAGCCTACCACTCTGCCGCCGCGCTCGTTGCTTACTTCGATGATCTTGAACTTAACGGTCTTTTTAAGCATATCCTCGAGCTTTCCTGTGCGGGGAATGCCCGTGTGCGAACCGGGAATAAACACTCTCGTGTTTTCGTAGATCACGATAACTCCGCCCTTTACTACCTGAGAGACTGTACCCTCGATGGTCTCGCCCGCTTCCTTTACCGCCGCGAGCTTTTCAAGACCGAGCGCCGAATCAACGCGCTTTTTGGAAAGCGCCACTGTACCGACGTTGTCGTCAACCTTGATAACGACCGCGTCGATAACGTCACCGGGCTTAACTATGTCCTCAACCTCCGCGTTGGGGTCGTTTGTAAGCTCCTCGCGGACTATGTAGCCCGTCTGCTTCGCGCCGACTTCAACGACCGCTTCCTTTTTGGAAACGCTGACAACCGTAGCCTTAACTCTTTTGTTCGTATATAATCTTGTAAAAGACTGATCCTGTTCGAGCAGCGAAGCAAAGTCCTCCTCATTATTTTCGGTGTTTTTGATGTTTTCCTCGTTCATCTTATCATGAACCTCCTTAATGATGTAGCGCGGAGTTGATGCTCCGGCCGTTATGCCGATAAGATCACCGGCGCACAGACCCTTTACCGTCTGCTCGGAAAGCTCTCCTGCATTTGTCATGAAAACCGTTTTACAGTATTCCCCGCAAATGTCAGAAAGCCTCCTTGTGTTAGAACTGCTCTTTCCTCCGACAACGATCATCAGAGCGGCCCTTTTCGCAAGCTCCCGCGCGCTTTTCTGGCGCTTATCGGTGGCGTTGCAAATTGTGTCATATATCTCAGCGCGGTTGTATTTTTGACGGATCCTTTTAGAAAACTCGTCAAATCTGCCGCGGTCGAAGGTTGTTTGAACTACAACGGCGAAATCTCCGCCGCGCTTATCGCAATCAAGCGCGCCGCTTTGTATCAGCGCGTCAATTTCCTCAAAATCTTTACAGGCAAAAGCCCTGCACGAGGCGTTGCCGACAATGCCGACAACCTCGGGGTGATCTTTATCCCCCAGCACAAAAACCGTGCCATCCTCCGGCATCCGTGAAACAATGCCGTGTATTCGCTTTACAAACGGGCAGGTCGCGTCAAAAACCGCTTTACACTTTTCGCGCGCTTCCTGCTCTGTTGCTTTTGAAACTCCGTGAGAACGGATTATGATCGGCTCTCCATTTGCTTCGTCCACCGACTCCACCGCAAAAACGCCTTTTTTCCTTAAGTCCTCTACGGCGTTTTCATTATGGATAAGCTCGCCGAGCGTATACACCCGTCCGAACTTTTTCGCGGCATCTTCGGCTATATCGACTGCCCTCTGAACGCCGGGGCAGAAGCCCGCGTTTTCGGCAACCTCTATCCTATATTTACCTGACATCGGGAGCGTTCTCCTTAAGCGCGGAGATCTCACTCATTATCAGCTTGCTTATCCTGTGTATCTCACGCTTGTCCTCAATATCAACATCAAAGCTTTCCGCGGGTATCGGCTTTCCCACCGAAACCAGCGCGTTTCTGCGGAACTTCTTCTTTCCGTATTCCACATAAACCGGCACGACAGGCACCTTAGCCCTCACCGCAATAAGCGAAACACCGCTCTTTGCCTTTCCAAGCTCCCCTGTCTTTGAGCGTGTGCCCTCAGGGAAGATCACGAAAACCCGTCCCTGATTCAGACTCTCTATAGCGGTATCAATACCCGCCGTGTCCTTAGAGCCTCTCTTTACGGGAAACGCGCCGAGCTTTTTTATCAGCCATGTGAAAATCGGGTTGATATGAAACAGCTCGTCCTTTGCCATAAAGGTGTATTTGCCCTTAAACACTATCCCCACCATGGGCGGGTCACAGTTTGAAACATGATTAGAAGCGATCATATATCCGCTTTTTTCCTCGGGGATATTCTCTTTTCCTATAACCGTTATTTTAAAAACGATATGGAAAATGAAATTTACGACCCCGCGGCAGAAATTATAAAACATCTCGCCGCTCCCTGACGTTATTGACAATACGGCAGATAAGTTCCACGCTCTGCTCAAAATCAAGCTCCGAAGTATCCGCTAAAACCGCGTCCTCCGCCTGCTTTAAAGGAGCCTCGGCTCTGTGGCTGTCATTGTAGTCCCGCTCGTTAAGGTCACGCAAGACCTCTTCAAACGTAGTCTCAACGCCCTTTTTAACAAGCTCGTCATATCGCCTTTTCGCCCTTATCTCGGGCTTGGCCGTAAGGAAGATCTTGACGTCCGCGTTCGGCAGGACCACCGTTCCGATATCGCGGCCGTCCATAACCACATTATTATTCGCGGCGATGTCCCTCTGTATCCCGAGGAGCGCCTTTCTGACCTCCGCCGCAGCCGAAACCGCGCTTGCCGCCATGGAAATTTCCGGCAGGCGAATATCCTCCGACACGTCCTCTCCGTTTAAAAAAACGTGCTGAACGCCGTCGATAAGCGAGATCTCGACCTTTATTCTCTCGGTACAGCCGGACGGTTCTTTAGGGTCGATGCCGTTTCTGACACAGTAAAGACCTACCGCCCTGTAAAGAGCGCCTGTGTCACAATACACAAACCCAAGTCTTTTTGCGCACTCTCTCGCGGCAGTGCTTTTTCCCGCGCCGACAGGCCCGTCAATCGCGACAGAAATAAATTTCAAACCTAAGATCTCTCCTATCAGGAAAATAAGGGAAAAATTGGAAAAGTGTAAAATGGTACACTTATCTAATCACTTCATTCTACCACATTTTTATTAAAATTGCAATAGGTTTTTAAACATTTTCATATAATTTTCTCTGAGTTTTCACCTGCAAGGCGGCCGGTTGAAAAGGCTATCTGTAAATTAAACCCGCCCGTATAGGCGTCAACGTCAATAATCTCCCCGGCAAAAAAAAGACCTTCCACCAGCCTGCTCTCCATGGTTTTCGGATCGATCTCCTTTGTATAGACGCCTCCGCGGGTTATTACAGCTTCGTCTATCGGGCGAAAACCGCTTATTTTAAGTCGCAGGGCTTTGAGACTTTTTACCAGATTCTTTCGCTCTTCTTTGGTGATCTCGGAGATTTTTTCAGACTGTTCAATTCCTGTTATCTCCGTAAAAGGCTCGATAAGCTCCTTTGGCAAAAGCTTTCTGAGGCAATCCGAAAAAACTTTGCCGCGGAGTTCGGCAAAATCCCGCAGAACTCTTTGGTCAAGCTGTTTTTCGGGCAGCGCGGGCTTTAGGTCTATCATAACCGAGCAGTTTTTTTCTTCTCCGTCGGGAATATGCGCCGACGCGCTTAAAACCGTTGCTCCGCCTATCCCGTCCTCTGTAAAACAAAGCTCGCCGAAATCCTCGTAGACCGTTTTTTCACCGTTTAACAGCTTTATCGCGCAGTTTTTCAGCGTCAGCCCCGCGGCTTTTCCCACCCATTGTTCCTCTGTAACAAGCGCCGAAAGCGAGGGCTTTGGCGGTATCACCGTATGTCCCGCCCTTCTTGCTATCTCATACCCAAAGCCGTCCGAGCCTGTTTTCGGATATGAGCGTCCGCCCGTCGCGAGAATAACCGCTTCGGCTTTGAATTGCTTCTTGGTGGTGTTTACTCCCGTACACTTTCCGTTTTCGATGATAAGCGAGCGAGCGTTATCTCTTACAATTTCAACATTCCTTCTTTTCAGCTCCCGTTCGAGAGCGCTTACGATATCCCCCGCCTTGTCCGAAACGGGAAACACCCGCCGCCCGCGCTCGGTCTTGAGTTCAACTCCCAGTCCCTCGAAAAAGCTCATCACATCGCTCGGCGGAAAGTTATTCATCGCGCTGTATAAAAAGCGCGGATTGCGCGGAATGTTTTTCATGACCTCGTCAACATCACAGTTGTTGGTAAGGTTGCAACGACCCTTGCCCGTAATCGCAAGCTTGTGCCCGAGCCTGTCGTTCTTTTCAATCAAAGTCACCCTTGAGTGCTCCGCCGCGAATATCGCCGCGGTCATTCCCGCAGCGCCCCCGCCAATTACAATAACGTTTGACATATCTGTTTTTCTGAGGGGAAACTTTTCTGTAGAAAGTTTAGCGTTTTGCGCTCAGCGTTTTTCGCCGCAGGCGAATAATGCGCGCATAATGCGCCCTCAGACTCCCTTTCAAAGACTTTTTGTATTAGTTTTTCTCATAATGCAAACTCAGGGCAACGCCGCGTTTTCCGGCATTGCCCCACACCTGTTTAAACATCTTTTTTATACACATTATTACTTTCCCAAAGACCCTCGAGCTTCGCAAATGTCTGCTCTACCCTGCACCTGTTCGACGCCGAAGCCGCCGCGATAAGCGCGTTTATAAGGCTCATGGGCGCAACTAAACTGTCCACAAACGAAACCATATCCGAGTACGCGTACAGTTTTGTTTTCGCGTAGCTTACAAGCGGCGAGCTTTCGGAATCCGTGATAGCGATTATCTGCGCGCCCTCCTCATGAGCAAACCTGCACGCCTCGACGGTGCTTTTCGCGTATCGAGGAAAACTCATAGCTATAAGCAGATCTCCCTCGCCTATGTGTATCATCTGCTGATAAAGCTCGCTTATTCCGACCGAGCCTACGAGAATGACATTGTCCGCGATAAGCCTGAGATGATAATGCATAAAGCTCGCCAATATGCCGGACGACAATGCCCCCTGGATATAGATGTTCTTCGCGGTGTTTATCAGTGTTACCGCGTTTTCAAAGCTCTCCCTGTCAACCAGCTCGATAGTCTTGCGTATCCTGTCAACGTCCTGACTGAGTACTCCGCTGAGCGTATCCTCGTCGCCTATTCTTGTGCGCGTAACGTCCATACGCTGAATTGCGGTAAGGCGGTTTTTTATGTGATGCTGAAGAGAGCGCTGAAGCTGAGGATAACCCTCAAAGCCAAGCTCCAGCGCGAATCTCACCACTGTCGACTCGCTTACGTTTACAGTCTGACCGAGCCTCAGTGCCGTCATATAAGCCGCTTTTTCATAATGCTCGAGAATATAGTTTGCGATCAGCTTCTGGCTTTTTGAAAATTTCGGCATCATTTCCTCAATGGTTTTCAGAAGATTATCACCCATTTTCACTGCCTCCTGCGAAGAATTTGACGGAAAGCCGCCGTTTGTTTCATTTTCATATTCCTTATAACAATTATAATACTACTTTTCCTCGCGTTTTTCAAGAGCTTTTTGATTTTTTTGAAAGATTTTTGAATGGGCTTGCAAAAATATCCCGCGCCGACGCGCGGGATACTGTTTAATGATTTGAAAAAATCAGCCCGAGAGATTTTTTGTTATCAGCATTGCAGGATACAATCAGCCGATAAATTCATCGTTTTCCCACTGACCGGAAATCTCGGTTCCGTCCGCGTAGGTCATTGTTCCAAAACCGCTTTTTACGCCGTCCTTCCATTCTCCCTCATAAACGTCGCCGTTAGCGAAGGAATATACTCCCCAACCGTTTTCAAAATCGTCTGCAAATTCTCCCTCGTAAACATTGCCGTTTGCGTAAGTCAGTGTTCCCTGACCGTTAAATAAGTCGTCTTTTAACTCTCCTACATATTTGTCGCCGTTCGCCCAGACAAATGTTCCCTGTCCGTCCGTCTTTCCGTCTTTCCATTCGCCTTCATAATAATTCCCGCTGGGATAATTATATGTTCCCCAACCGTTTCGTTTATCGTCCTTAAACTCTCCATCATAAATTCCGCCGTCATTATATGTCATATGTCCCTGACCGTTAAACAGGTCGTCTTTGAATTCGCCGATGTAGACATATCCGCTTGCTCCGGTAAATGTTCCCTGTCCGTTCTGTTTGTCGTCTTTCCATTCGCCGACATATACATCGCCGTTTGCATAGGTGAATTTGCCTTGACCGTTTAGTTTGCTGTCCTTCCATTCACCGACATAAACATCGCCGTTCGACCAGGTATATGTTCCCTCGCCGTCTCGGCTGCCGTTTTTATATCCGCCCTCGTAAACGTCGCCATTTGCAAAAGTATATGTCCCCTGACCGTCAAGAAGGTCGTCCTTAAAACCGCCGACATAGATATCACCGTTTGCCCAGGTCAGTTTTCCCTCGCCGTTTTTCTTATTATTTACCATCTCTCCGACATAAACATCGCCGTTGTCGTACTTCTTGGTAACGGTCTGACCCTTTGACGATCCGCCCTGCTGCTCTTTTTTACTGTCGTTACTACAGCCTGCAAAAAGAAGCGCGGCGGCCAATACCGCGGATAAAATTTTTACTGTTTTCATTGCTTTCCTCCTGTATTGTCTATTAACCTATAACCACTCAAAGGCAATGCAACCCCGCGCGATTTTTTCCGGTTTCGCGAACGCAGTGAGCGAAATTGAAATCCTTAGGGATTTCAAAGGAAAAAATTGCGCAAGCGAATAGATTTTGTCAAGCGAAGCGCAGACAAAATCATTCGCGGTCAAACAAAAAATGCCTTGCTGCGCAAGGCGATTTTTTGTTTGACTGGCACGGGCAGAAGGACTTGAACCCTCGACATACGGTTTTGGAGACCGTCGTTCTACCAA
>JAFLUG010000160.1 GCA_022508885.1 Oscillospiraceae bacterium
CCATAAATTCTTGCGAATTTATGGTATAATAAAAGCGTAAACGCTTTTATTATACCGATTTAAAATGCCCTCGCGTATCTGGCAATTATCTCATAACCCTGCGGTTATGAGATAATTTAAGATATGCAATGTTGAACGGAGGCGGGTAAATGGACGGGCTTACTATCAATGAAAACGAGTTGGTTAAATGCGATATGGAAGCTGTCGCTGTCGTTATTCCCGAGGGGGTCGAAAAGATCGGCAGAGAGGCTTTTTCCTGCTGTGAAAAGCTAAAGCGCATCAGGCTTCCGGCGGGAGTTTTGCAAATCGGGGAATATGCGTTTGAATACTGCACGAGTTTAAAACGTCTTACACTTCCCGAAGGCTTGAGAGCGATAGAAAACTGTGCGTTTTATCGGTGCGGAAGGCTGAAAAAAATTACTCTGCCGGACAGCGTTTGCGAGATCGGACAAAACGCGTTTCTCGGCTGCGACAAGATCTCCGTATTTTATAAAGGCAAGCGCTACACGCAGAAAAATGTAGGTGAGCTTTATCCGCCCGAGCCGGAGGATGACAGTGACAGTTGACAGTAATCGGTAAACAGTAAAGAATTTCGCAAGAATGTACAAACGATGTATGGAATTTAAGCGCCTATGCCCTGCCGTCTGCAAATTATATGTGATTACAGCTTAAAGTGAATAGTAAAACCGCGCTCGGAAAAGATCCGAGCGCATTTTCATCTATAAATGTTATTCAACGCTGCGTATCTGCTCTACGAGCTGGGTTTTCTGCATTGCCCGAAGCGGGATAACCGAAGCCGCTATTGCGATGATAAACGCGCACAATGACGCTATGCCGATTATCGGAAGCGGCTCAACGTAGTTTACGGAATATCCTATATACTCTAAAATGTCAATGACTAAATACAGCATTTTGTCCGTCAGGAACAGCAAAAGCTCGCATACCGCCACTGCCCCTATTCCCGAGGTAAGGGCGTATTGCAGGCATTCTATCACGGTCATTTTGTAGAGTTGTTTTTCGGTCATTCCCACGCACTGCATTGCCGCAAGCTCTCCGCGGCGGTTTAAAATTCCCGTTGAGAGGATATTCACCATGTTTACGACCGCGATAAGAGCTATCAGAACACTGAAAAACGCCGCGCCGATATTTACCGATGAAAGCGTTGATCGCATCTGCCGCCTTTCGGTGGAGTAGTCTGTGAATTCATCGAACCCACGATCTCTGAAGTTTTGCTGCATTAAGTCGAGTGCTTTGAGATAGTTGTCATCGTTTGCGAGTATGCAGACTATTCCGTTTGTGAGGTTAGGGTATTTGAATTTCGCGTACTCGCCGTTTTCGTATTGGTCGAGGGTTCCTATAAGCCTGCAGACGGAGCTTGTTTCGAGATCCAACGTCATAAACACGTCAAATTCCGAGCGGTATCTTTCATAGTACTGATACTTATAATACTGGCTGTTTATATTAAGTTCATCTGTAAACAGCTTTTCTTCCTCGGAAAGCTCGTTATATTCCTCCTCGGTTATCCATTCCCAATTTCCGTATTCAAGCGAAACACTTTTGGGAATATTACCCTCGTCCAATATTGAGCCGCATAGAATATACCCTCCGCTCTTTGAAAGCTCGTCGTAGGGTATGGGCGGCTTTCCGTCAAATATCTGGTTGTATTTGTCCCTATTGTAAAATAGAACAGCCGAATCGGTAGCCCACACATTGTAATAAGCTTTGCCGGCATAGCTGCCGTAATCTTCAATTGAGAAATACAGCTTGCTGAACAGCCCGCTTTCTTCAAGAATTTCCATTCGACTTTGGTAAGCAAACGGGTCGGGACTCCCGTTGGTGGGTCGAACGGTAAAGTCGCCGCTGTTAAGCAATCTATCCTTATAGTATTCATCTACCCTGCCGTGCAGATTGTCTATAACTACCGTGACTGCCGAAAACAGAGCTATCGACATGGTAAGCGATATAACAGTCGCAATATAGCGCTTGGGCTGGCGCATATTATTTCGCGAGGCGATTTTCCCCGTCCAGCCGAATATCAGCCCGAAAAGTGAATTTCTGCGTACCTTTTTTACGGTGTTGCTGCGCTGGCTGATAGCCTGAACGGGCGACATTTTTATAACGCGCATTCCCGTTCCGT
>JAFLUG010000161.1 GCA_022508885.1 Oscillospiraceae bacterium
ATAAACTTTGTACATACTTTCCCGAGCGTCTCCAAAATCAAACCTACATGAAAACTCCCAAATCGGAACTAATGTGAAGGACATATTGCCCTCGTTGGCAATGTCGGAATATATCAGCTTGCAGTCATACATAGTATAAGAATCCAAGAGCTTTTGTCCGTCAAAGTATGAGACCGCAGTTTTAAGAGTATCCGTTGCCGGCGCTACAGAAACCTTTTCGCCTTGTTTGTATTCCGCGGAATATATTCTCTGAAGATTTAAATAAGCTATGCCGTTTTTATCTACTACAGCCTTTATATTTGTTCCAATCGAAACGTATCCGTTCTCTCTGCCCACACGCCCGCGTCCAAGCGGTACGCCTTCAAATACCTGCGAAAAGCTGATGTAGTATATTTCCTCATCTACCCAAGCTTCATAGTTACCCGTCGGTATTGTTTCTTCATATATCCTGTTGGCTAATTCCGCGTTGACAGCTTTTACGTCTGGTTCGGACAGATTAGTTATACCGAGCGTGTCAAGCAATTCCCTGACCTGATCTGCTGCCTCTTCCCTCGCCGCAAAAGAGCACTCTATGTCATAAGGCTCAGTTTCGTATTTGCTATCCAGATAACTTGTGAAAGGTGCCATATAATTAGGATATTTAATGTACAATATGCGTCCCTTTTCAATCGAAAAAAGAAAATTATCCGACATATACACGGCGTATTTTTCACCGTCGTAATAATCGCTGTCATATTCGTAATACTCTGTTATTTCCTTGTCTCCCAAAAACAACCCAACGACTTTTTCGGTGTCCCATTCGCGAATGCTGAGTTCAAGTATTGGCAGCTCTTCTGGCGAAACCTGAGGGAGTGTCAAATCAAGCTCAAAATTCTCGATACTTTTCGCAAGCTGCCAGGCGTCGGAGATTTGTCCCGAATTTCCGAGATAGGGCGAGCTGCCGTCAGGGAAGCAACCTGAGAGCGTTATTGCCAGCATGGAAACAACTAAAAGTAATACTGTTTTCTTTAACATAAATCCTCCTCTGACTTTTGAGAACATATATTTGCTGAAATTCATGCTCGACAGCGATAGAGCCAAATAAAAGATACTCTGATATAATAACAGAGTATCTTTTATTATTCCTGTCATCCTATTATATAATTATTGAATAAAACCATGCTTACGGATTCCAATGCCCTGTAAATTGCACACCATAATACGAACCGTTCGCGCCAAGGTAGTTCATAGAACCGGCGCCGCGCAAAACTGTGTAGTAGGTCTTATGTGTTGGACCAACGTCATCTACTTTAACTTCTTCACTGATAGAATTGCCTACTGAGGGGGATTTAAAGACAGATACATACGCATATGCCCCACTCGAAATATATCCGTTTTCTACTTCAAATTCAGCATAACTTGCGTTATTCAACTTTTCCGCTGCATTACTCCAGTCTGCTCCACCGTATCCGGGAGTTTTAAGCTCATAGTAATACGGATATTGATTTGTGGCAGCATAGGCGCTGATACCGACTGCACTGACAGAAACAGCCGCCACAATAAGAGCTGCAAATCTCTTCATCTTTTTCATAATAATGTCCTCCTTTAAAAGTCCTGTGGGCGTTATCCCACTGTTTCATTCGTTAAGATTTGATACTCTATGGTGATCGGTCACAGACATATCAATTAAACTTTCTTCAAAGGTCGACCTTTAGTAAATTATATCACCAAAAATATCATTTTTCAATATAGATTGCGCAAGATGTAATTTCTATTTAATATTATACAATATATATCTTACTTTCGTCTTGAGGTTGTGTCATTAACTTGATTATATCACAAGGTATAATATATTGCAATGTACAAAATCAACAAATATTAAATAATTTTACACCACTATTTGTGGAATATTCAGGACTTATCGGCAATTTCGGAAAATGCTTCCTGAACATCGTCCTCAGATTCTTCTTTTTTATGTAAATGTCCAAAAGCTATTGCATAGAACCTGCTTTTATTTTTCTCGTAAAAAGCAGCGAGTTCATTACGCTGATTTTCATTTTCAATAATTGCCAATGCTACGGATATCATGACTTCATACCTCCATAGTTGTCGCATTTTAACATAGTATAACATAAAAACAAATTATTTTCAA
>JAFLUG010000162.1 GCA_022508885.1 Oscillospiraceae bacterium
AATATACACGCACGCTGATCCCTGTCTTTACGGCGGTTACGATGATAGTGGCGTTTGTCTCTATTTTCAGCGTGATCTCAACCTCGCTTTCGGAAAGGCGCAGGCAGTTTTCGATGCTTCGCTGCATCGGAATGTCGAAAAAGGAAGCGCTCCTGATGCTCCTTTCGGAAACACTCGTGTTAGTCGCAATTGGCTTGGCTGTGGGATTTGCGCTTGGTATCGGAGCGTATTTGCTAACGTATTTTACTCAAAAGAACGTTCTCGGAATGGAGACGTATCTCGCGTTTTCGGTTCATCCCGCTGTTGCGGCAGTAACGGCGAATCCGTATATTTTGCCGCTTTTGTCGTGCTTTATCTGCGGTTTTTTGGCGATAATTATTCCCGCCATTATCGAGCTTCGCAGATCTCCCGCAGAGGGCTTGCAGGATAAGCCGCAAAAAAAGGGAGATTCGCTGTTTCAATTCAAAAACAAATCGCTTCTTCTGGGGAAAATTTCGGGCGGGTTACTTCAAAATCTGCCGTATTATATTATCGTGATCGCGGTCGTGTGGACGGGTGTTTTCGGCTGCACATATTTTGCGGCAAAAACAGATGCCAATACATCTCGGAATCGAAAAGAGCTTGAAACCGAATTGCATGGGCTGGATTATCTGGCGCATCGCAAAGAATTCTACGCGCTGGGGAATGCACAGTTAAATCGGCATTTTCTCGGGATAGCCCCCGAATATGCGGAGAAGGTCATGGATCATTCCGAGGTCGAAAAAGCATTCAAGGTTATCGAGATTCCGAGCACGAAGGTTATATTCGAACGCGGAAGTCTCGATGAAGGAACAGAAAAAATACTGGCTCCCTCGAACACGGCAATATCAATATCCCCCGGACTTGACGAACTGTTTTATAAAACGCTCGAATTTCAGGGGTATACAGATGACGAGGTTTTATACAATATTCCGACTGTTGCGGTTTCGGAGGATATTATGGACGAGCTTTCAAAGTATCTTGTCGAGGGCGAGATCAATGTTGACAAGCTCCGCTTGGGTGAGGAAATTCTTGTTGTAAGAACATCGGAAACATCTCTGTTTTCGGTTGGCGACAGCGTATCAATGAACGACGTAATAATTGAGGATAAGGCTGCAGAGGAGTATGATTTTGAAAAAGGCGGAGTTCCCGAGGGCGCGGAGCCTAGCTTTTATTTCAAGTATACAGATGAGGAGGATGCTGTTCTCCAGCCGGGATACGCGTTCGGAAAGCGGCATGATTTCACGGTAAAGATAGGCGGAGTGTTGGAATTCACAGATGATTCGCTTTCCGATTTCTTGAAAACAGGAAGCGTCATCGGCAGGAGCAGTTTTCAGTTTATCTGCGACGAGGAAGCAATCTTTGCGTGGGGACTGCCCGACAGGAATTACACAAAAATAGGAGTGATCCTCAATAAGAAAGCCAACGTCGAAGAATTCGAGAAAACGTGGTTTGAGGTTGTAAGAAACAGCCCGGACATAGGAAGCAATTCTGTCTCAAAAATTCGCCACAAGTTAAACAACACGCGCAATTCCAACTCATCAATTTTTATGGCAATTATGATCACGGTCGTGATCCTCGGGCTTGTGGGGATCGTAAATTCTGCGAATTTGCGCGTTCGGAAAGGGCTGCACAGCTTTTCGACGGCGCGTGCACTGGGGCTTACAAGAAACGGGCTTACGGCAATTATTATGCGGCAGGGGGTTATCTGCGCTCTGCTGGGAGCTGTTACAAGCGTTATTCCTTTGGGCGTGTACGAGATGGTCAGAAAGTCCGCGGAAGAATATATGGAAAACGGTGGTCATCATATTTTACCGGATGAAAACGGAGTATTTGAATATACGTGGCAACAAAATTTCCCTTTTTATATTGAGCTTCGTAATCAGCCTATCTTCCTGATTATTCTTGCGGTTTTTGCTGCGGTTTGCGCGGTTATTCTGATCTCTAACATAATTCCTACACGGTGGATCGCGAAGAAGAACATCACCGAGGCGCTTAGGAACGACGATTTTTAAG
>JAFLUG010000163.1 GCA_022508885.1 Oscillospiraceae bacterium
CGAGACTGCCCTGCGACAGCCAGCCGCCCAGATTAACGCCCTTTTGGAATTTCTCAAGCTTTTTCATATTAGCCTCCTTGAAATTTAAATGTTGCTATTATTATACCATATCCGCAGGATATGGTATAATTGCCCGATACGCGCGGAGCAAATCGAAGATTTGCGTATGCGCGAGGGCATTGAAATAAAAATATAATAAAAGTGTTTACACTTTTATTATACCATAATTTCTCCAAGAAGTCAACCCTGCCCAACAGCAAGACCCCGCAGCATCTATTGACGCCGCGGGGTCGCTTTAGTCCTGTTTTAAGAATAACGTATCAGATAGTTCCGGTAACCGTAAGTACGGCAACACCCGGTGTCGCAGTCCAAACGCCGTGCTATGGCCGGTTTTCCTCAAACAATGTTTTAGAGGTGACCTAAGGCAGACAAGTCGGGAGCGCCGTTCAGAGTAAGGGAATAAATTATCTCGGAAAGCTGCTCGCCGATGTCCGCGGCGTCCTTCTCATCGCCCGCAAGCTCGGCGTATACGGTCACATCCCCATGAGTATATTCCGCAAAGAAAATGATCGTCTTGATACCATAGCTGTTGACTTTGGTGACAAAATACCCCGCTCTTACGGGAATACCGTTCACCACCGATCCGACTTCATTCCCCTCGATAATAACGTCGCTTGCAGGCAGCCCCGTTCTTGCAACGGCAACGTCCGCAGCCCCGATCTCGCTCGTCACACGGACAAGCTCGCCCGTTTCCGCCGAGAACGTGCCAAAGCCCTCAGCAGTATCGCCGATGCCGTGAAAAATCGTCCCAAGCTCCGCGTCGGTCAAAGCCCTGGTGCGAACTTCAAAGCCATAGTTGTAGTCCTGTCTTATCGCCTCTCTGTAACCCTTCTCATAGACCATGCTGTCCCCGTTGCCCAGCGCCACCTTATAACCGGTTTCGGAAAACCGCCCCTGCCTTATTCCCGCAAACGCCGCGACAGCAATAACAAGCACAAGGCAGGCAGCCGCAGAAATTGATCCTTTCATGCCCCGCGTCATACGGAGAGTCTTATTCTCGTTCTTATACGAACGGTTGTATCCCAATATAGTAGATAACATACGCTCGTCTGCCGTTTTATCCGGGATGATCGAATCCCACGCCGCAATAATATTTTCATTTTTCATAGAATAGATCGCCCAACCTTTCTTTAAGTAAAATACGAGCCTCATGCAGATGATTCCGCACGGTAGACTTCGGCTTTCGGAGAATATCAGAGATTTCCACACTCGAATATCCCTCATAGTAATAGAGATAGACCACGGTTTTATACCTGTCGGGCAGCCCCATGACAGCGGAAAAGACCCCATCGCTCCCGACCGTATCCGAAGCGGAGATATCCTGATAGTCGTCTATGTTTTCGTTTTTTCTCCGCCAGTGCTTTAATTCGTTTTTGCAATAATTAGATGCCGTTCTGATAAGCCACGCCTTTTCGTGTTCCTCGCTCTCGAAGAACGGCTGCTTTCTGATGAGCCTGAAAAATGTTTCCTGAACGGCGTCCTCCGTGTCCGCAGGGTTTTTCATATAGGCGAAGCACACGCGATAAACGGTTTTGCTGTGGCGCCGATAGATCTCCTCAATTTCCTTGTCCGATCGCAGCAAAGAATTTGACATAGCATTTTACCCCCTTCACTTATAATACAATCGAGAACCTCAAAGTGTCGGATAAAAATAAAAAAACTTTTCTGTAATTATATCGCGCCCCCAGCCCGATAAACCGGAGATCGCCGATAAAACTAAAGTTTTCCGCTTTCCTGCCGATAATATTTTTGGGAGTATTTTGTCAACATTGTTTACGGGAGGAAACTCAATGATCAATACAGTATCGGCAAATTCACACCAATTTCAAAGACATATCAGAACGATCGGCAAAAGCGATGAAGGCTTCTCTTTTGCGGTATCAAAGCAGCTTGAAAAAAATTATGATCTGACAGTTATGTATGTAGGTTCTCGTCAAAGCACACTAGAAGAATGGTTGAGCGACCTTGAT
>JAFLUG010000164.1 GCA_022508885.1 Oscillospiraceae bacterium
GCTCCCTCGCGAGCATGGAGGAATACTCCGCCACGCGGTAGGAGTGACCCTTCGTATACTCGTCCTTAGCGTCTATGATGTTGGCAATAGTGGTGATAGTCTGGAGAGTAACACGCTCCAGCTGCTTTTGTTTCTCGTTGATACCCGATAGGTATTTCTCGTTTTCCTTAACGATCTCGTCATATATCATCGAAGAAAGAAACGCGAACACAAAGCTCACAATGATAATAGCGAATTGTATCTCAATGGTTCTGATATCGTGTTTTTCGACGATCCCGTCCACCAAAAACCGAATAGCCGCGACGACGTTCGCCACGATCGAGATCGACCCCATAACCATTACCAGCTTCGGCGAATGATAAAGAACGATCAGCGACAGCATGGGTATTATGTACGCATAAACCATTACGGTAGTCGAGGTCATCAGCGCGAACAGATACATTATCGTATACCCGCCGATCGCGTAATAACGCAGCTTTACGCTTTCCCTGTTTCGCGCGTATCCGATAACGCACCCCACCGCCGGTATAATAGTCACCGCGAAGAACACGAGGATATACCCGAGAGTACGGTCACCCTTGAGGTATTCTATAAAATACGCGACAACAAGGATGACAACAATAATGCTCCATCCGATAACCAGATTTCGGTTTATCTTACCGATCTTTCTGTCCATAAAAATCTCTCCTTAGCGCGGGAAATGCATACCTAATTTATTTTAACACATTGCTCAAATATTGTCAAGTATTGTTTTATAATTAAAAGCATGTACCTCATCGGTTTATAATAAAAGAAAAGTAAAAAAATATTTGCGAATTCTGTGACAATTCCCCCTTGGGTTTCGTGTATATAAACAGGAGGTGATAAAATGGAGGATATAGCAGAGCTTCTGTATAACCGCGATGAAAAAGGGCTGGCGGAGCTTAAATCGAGATACGGCCGCCTGCTTATGAAGATCGCCTGCGGGATATTGAAATCTCCCGAGGACGCGGAGGAATGTGTAAACGACGCGCTTTACAGTGTATGGAACAGTATTCCCCCCGAAAGACCCGAAAAGCTCCTTCCATACGTTTGCAGGATAACGCGGCGAAAGGCTATTGACCGTCTGCGCTACAACAAAGCCGCAATACGCAGCGCCGAGCTTCTGGGCGAGCTTGACGAGTGCATACCGTCCGGCTGCGATATTGAAGACACGGCGGAAAAGTCGGAGCTTGCGGCGGCTCTGAACGCCTGGGTAAAATCCCTTCCCGACAAGCAGCAACGGCTGTTTGTGTTTAGGTACTTTTCGATGTATTCGGTGAAGGACGCCGCCAAAAGCTCGGGCATGAGCGTAACGGCGGCAACTACGGCGCTTATGCGTTTAAGATCATCACTTAAAGAATACTTGATCAAAGGAGGTTTTTTTAATGAGTAACATCAGTATCAATGCAATTTTGGAAGCGGCGGGCGAGCTTGATGACGCAGTCCTCGAAAACGCGTTCAAGCCGAGAAAGAAGCCCATAGCGCTCCTGGTGATAGCGGCGGCAGCGGCGCTTTCTCTTTTGGTGGGATTTACCGTGGCATACAAAAACAACGTGATAGTAAACGGCAAGCCCGCGTTCGACTATAACATCACGATACACGGCGAGATAACTCCCCCGTCGATCGAAGAGCTTACGGAAATGGGCGCTTCGATACAATACCAAGAAGAAAACATCAGTGAGTATGTTATAGAGGATATCGACCCGCGCGACCTCATCCAAAAATATAACATCACATTGCTCGGAAACAATAACAGTTTTTCGAGAGCGGATAACAAGGGTTATTCCACCCCCGACCGCGACGCCGAGGAATTCCGCAGACTGTTCCTGTCAAGAACGCGCGTCCGGACAGCGGATAATTATCACGAAAGCGGAATGTATGGATCTTACGTCAGATTCATCTATTGGCTTTCCGACGATAATCTTAAGATCCCCGTAAATTTCCGCGCGGTATGTATGACAGGTAACTACAACGCTTCAATGGCGCAGGAATTCAGC
>JAFLUG010000165.1 GCA_022508885.1 Oscillospiraceae bacterium
CTGATATAGCTCAGTTGGTAGAGCACATCCTTGGTAAGGATGAGGTCATCAGTTCAAATCTGATTATCAGCTCCACGAAAAATCCCCGCTTTTGCGGGGATTTTTCGGCTTTTGTTATTGTTTTCAAATGCAGATGTTTGTATAAAATTCGGAGGTCATCTTATGAAAAAGAATTTCGGAAAGATCATGCTTTCCGCACTCATGTCAATTTCGCTTTTGTGCGGCTGTACGCGCGATTTCAGCGGGGGCGGAGGATACGGAGGCGGAAACTCAGGCTCACAAACGCAAAGCAGCTCGGACAGCAATTCCGAGGACAGTTCCGACAGCGGCGCGAACAGCGAAAGCTCTGACAGCAGAACAGACTCGGCCGGCTCTTCCGACCCCGGCTTTATCGAAGTTCCGATCGACACTGCGAAAACGCCCGTTTCTGCTCACGGACAGCTTTCAGTTAAGGGAACAAATTTAGTTGACAAAAACGGCACTCCCTACCAGCTTCGCGGAATGAGCACCCACGGGCTTACCTGGTTTCCGGATTTCGTAAACGAACAGGCGTTTCTGACTCTGCGCGATGATTGGAACACAAACGTTGTGCGCCTTGCGATGTACGTTGACGAATGGAACAACGGTCAGTGCTATATGAACAACAAGCAGGGCAGCCGCGAGCTTCTTGAAAAGGGTGTGGAGCTTTGCATAAAGCTTGATATGTACGCTATCATCGACTGGCACGTTCTTAATCCCGGCGATCCGCTTAAATACACAAGCGAGGCTATTGCCTTCTTTGACAGCATATCGAAAAAATATGCCGACAGCCCCAATGTTATCTACGAGATATGCAACGAGCCGAACAGCGGCGCAAGCTGGAACGGCTCTGTAAAGCCTTATGCCGAGCAAGTTATCCCCGTGATAAGAAAGAACGACCCGGATGCGGTCATAATAGTGGGAACGCCTACCTGGAGCCAGGATATCCACGAGGCGCTCGCAAATCCGCTGAATTATGACAACGTTATGTACGCGCTTCATTTCTACGCGGACACCCACAGAGACGACCTCAGAAACAGACTGCAAAGCTGTGTAAACGGCGGACTGCCGGTATTTGTTTCCGAATTCGGCTGCTGTGACGCTTCGGGAGGAGGCGGAAACAACTTTACCGAAACGGAAAAATGGCTCTCCCTGCTTGACAGCCTGAATATAAGCTACTGCAACTGGGCTTTGGCCGATAAAAACGAGACCTGCTGTGCGATCAGAGGTTCGGGCGGCGCGAACGGCAGCTGGAGCGACAGCCAACTCTCCGAAAGCGGAAAGTGGATAAGAAACTGGTTTAAAAATCACTGATATTTAAATCAACTCTAAGACAAGGCTCTATGTACTTCTGCTGTATTTCAAAAATGTCGACTCCAAGCACCGTACATAGCTTCAGCCATGTTATCCAGTTTGGAACATTTTTACCGCTTTCTATACATCGCAGGTAGACATCGGTTATTCCGATCATCTCGGAAAGACGCTCTTGTGTGATCTTTCTTTTTAGGCGCTTTTCCTGTGCTGTCATTCCGAAAACCTTCTTAATGATCAGAATCTCATTTCCTTCAATTTTTTTCATATTTTTGTACTTCCTTTGTCAAGAGTGTATTAAACATATCATAGCATTTTTTACACTTTGAGTCAATAGAAGCAAAATTCATAAAAACGCGTGTTTTTCTGATTGCCAAGCGGTTCTCAAGGTTTTTGTGTGCTTTTGACAAAAAGTTTTTCGGCCCGATCATGCAGAATTTGACAGATAAGTTGTTGATTTTAATGAAAGAAAACGGCTGCCGGCGGACGGTATTGTTTATTATCCAAACGTTATTATAAAACAGATCTCGTTTAATATCGTCCGCTGTATATTGTTATTAACGATAAAAAAGTAAAAAACCACTTGACAAAGTTCAAGAATTATGATATAATATTACGGTAATAGTTGTGGAAAGATGGCTGAGCTGGTCTAAGGCGCACGATTGGAAATCGTGTAACGGCTAA